>NZ_RRYE01000281.1 GCF_004010105.1 Microbacterium sp. CPCC 204701 | reverse complement strand
CGCGATCGCCGGCCGCGGCTTCGGCCGCCTGCGTGCCCGCAGTCCCTCCGACGTGCGCGGAGCGGGACTCCGGCCGTGTGTCGTCGACGGCGTCCGTGGCCGGCGCGGGGGCCGACATCGGGGCGGCGTCAGGCGGGTTGCTCGCGTCCGTTGCGGCGGTGGCGTCGACCTCGACCGCCATCCTCGTGCGTTCCACACGCCGCGGTGCACCCGCAGCCTCGTCGAACAGCCCGCGCATCGCATCGATGTCGGGGGAGGCAGCTGCCGGGCGGGCGCGCTCGCCGTCCTCGAGCTCGCGGAGGCGCTGCATGGCTGCGGGATCGTCATGGATGTCGGCATCCGGCCCGTACGCGCGCTCGCGGAGCGCACGCAGCTCCGCGCCCGGGTCATCGGCGATCGCAGACATCGAGGCAATCCTGCCTCATGCCGGAGCGGTCGCCGAGAGCGAATCAACCGCCGGGGACGGCCTCGCTGACCGCGGTGGGGCCGTCGAACGACTCCTTGCCGGGATTCCTCGAGCGCCGCCACGAGGTCGTCGGGCGCGCCGTTGTCGCACGCGGCCGTGACGAGATCAGTGGGCGGTGCGCACCCCGATGGAGTCGTGGACGATGACGGCAGCGGCGCGCGCACCCTGGCCCGCCGCGACGATGAGCTGCTGCGGACCGGGCGACGCGGCATCCCCCGCGGCATAGACGCCGGTCACCGATGTGCGTCCCGAACGATCGGTCACGAGGTTTCCGAACCTGTCGCGTTCGAGATCGAGCGCGGTCACGAAGTCGAGGGCGGGGTGCCACTGCGGCCGCACGAACCCGCCCTCGATCTCGACGCGCTCGCCGTCGGCGAGACGCACGGCCGATACCGCGCCGCGCTCGCCCTCGAGGTCGTCGATGGCGCGACGTTCGACGACGATCCCGGATGCCGTGAGCTCTGCCTCCTCGACGGTGTCGACCGCGTCGGACCCGTTGGTGAACACCGTGAGCCGGTCGGTCCAGCGTGCGATCAGCCGCGCGCGGGCCGCGAGATCCGTCGTCTCGCCGATGAGGGCGAGCGAACGGTCCTGCAGCTCCCACGCGTCGCACGCGGCGCAGCTGAAGATCGTCACGCCGTAGTACGCGCGCAGGCTGGGGATGCCCGGCAGCGTCTCGCGGAGGCCGGTCGCGATCAGCACCGAACGCGCCGCGACCGCGGGTGGGATGCCCGGGCCGCGCCCCTGCAGCGCCACCACGAATCGCATGCCGTCTGCGGAATCGGTCGAGAGCAGCCCCGACACGGCCGTGCGATCGAACACACGGACGTTCCGGTAGGCCGCGAGCTCCGCCCGCGCCAGCTTGCGCAGCTCGAGCGGCGGGATCCCGTCACGCGTGAGGAAGCCGTGCGACCGGAGGGTCGCCGCATTTCGCGGCCGACCCGCGTCGACGACGACGACCGAGGCCCTCGCCCGGCCCAGATTGAGCGCCGCCGAGAGCCCAGCCGGGCCGCCGCCCACGATGACGACATCGACCTCGGTCCCAGATGCATCGACCGTAGGTCCCGTGTGCGCGGAATCAGACATGCTCGCCTCCTTGAGGCGGGAGCGCGGCGATGATCGGGTGGTCCTTGTGGATCACACCCACCTTGGCGGCACCGCCGGGAGAGCCGACGTCGTCGAAGAACTCGACGTTCGCCTTGTAGTAGTCCGACCACTCGTCGGGCAGGTCGTCTTCGTAGTAGATCGCCTCGACGGGGCAGACCGGCTCGCACGCGCCGCAGTCGACGCACTCGTCCGGGTGGATGTACAGCGACCGCTCGCCCTCGTAGATGCAGTCCACCGGGCACTCGTCGATGCAGGCTCGGTCCTTCACATCGACGCACGGCAGAGCGATCACGTACGTCATGGGACGAGCGCGCCGGAGGCCGAGATTCGCCGGATCGAGTGCTCGCTCTGCGAGCGTCTCGAGATCGCGACCTGTGCGTCGCGCGGCACGACCTTGACGCGCTCGCGGGTGTGGACGTGCGTCGCGCCCAGCTCGCGCTCGTGCGCGTCGAGGGCCAGCCACCCGTCCCACGTCGTGTACTCGACCGCACGCTCGTCGAGGAGGTCCAGCACATCGCCGTCGACGGCCGGGGCCGAGAGCACGCCGGCCTGCGCGTCGGCGAGGAGGTGCGCGATGGTCTCCATCGCGTCGGACTTGGTGTGGCCGATGAGGCCGACGGGTCCGCGCTTGATCCACCCGGTGGCGTAGAGCCCGGCGATCGCCGGGGCGTCGGTGTCACCTGTGGCCACAGCATCCGTCACGCGTCCTTCGACGTTCGGGACCACGCCGGCTTTCGCGTCGAACGGTGCACCGACCACCGGCGTGCCGTAGTAGCCGACCGCCCGGTACACCTGCTGCACCGCGATCTCGCGGAACTCGCCGGTACGGCGCACCCGGCCGTCGCCGACCGGCTCGGTGCGCTCGAAGCGCACGGCCTCGACCCGGGCGTCGCCCAGCACCTCGACGGGCGAGTGGTAGAAGTGCAGGTGAAGTCGCCGGCTCGCACCGATGGACTCGCGCGTGCGCCAGCCGTTCAGGATGCGGAGCATGACCTTGAGCTGGTTGCTCGTCGCATTCGCGGGGTCGGCGCCTTCGAAGTCCTCGTCGTGCACGACGATGTCGACGTCCGGTACCTCGCCGAGTTCGCGCAGCTCGATCGGCGTGAACCTGATGTCGCCGGGGCCGCGGCGGCCGAACACGTGTACGTCGGTCACCGCCGAGGCCTCGAGGCCTGCGAGCACGTTGTCGGGGATCTCGGTCGGCCGGAGGTCGACGGCGTGCTTCGCGAGCACGCGCGCCACGTCGAGCGCGACGTTGCCGTTGCCGATGACCGCGACCTCGCGCTGGTCGAGCGGCCACTCGGTGGGCACGTCGGGATGGCCGTCGTACCACGCGACGAAGTCGGCCGCGCCGTACGAGCCCGGCAGATCGATGCCGGGGATGTCGAGCGCGGCGTCGCGGATGGCACCGGTCGCGAGGATGAGCGCGTCGTAGCGCTCCCGCAGCTCGTCGAGCGCGATGTCGCGGCCGACCTCGACGTTGCCGATGAACCGCGTGGTGCCCGCGTCGAGCATCTCGTGCAGCGAGTTCACGATCCCCTTGATGCGCGGGTGGTCGGGTGCGACGCCATAGCGGATGAGCCCGTACGGCGCGGGGAGTGACTCGAACAGGTCTATCGCCACCGATCCGCCGGCATCGGCCACGGCGTTCGTGAGGATGTTGCCGGCGTAGATGCCGGCGGGGCCGGCGCCGACGATCGCGACGCGGAGACGGTGGAGGTTCGACAGGGTCACTGGGCAGGGGCCTTTCGCGTGCGCTCGGGAGCGAGCGGGTCGTGCTGGGAGAGATCGAGGGTGGCGAGGTCGGCCGGCGCGTACGGGCTGAGCCGAACGACATCGCCGACGACCACCACGGCGGGGGAGCGGATGCCGCGTTCCGCTGCCTGATGGGCGATGGTGGCGAGCGTGCCCGCCGTGACGCGCTGGCGCTCGCCGTACCCGTCCTCGATGACGGCGACGGGGCAGTCGGCCCCGCGCTCGCCGCGGGCGAGGGTGATCGCGGAGTGCGCGAGCGTGCCGACGCCCATGAGCAGCACGACAGTGTGGTCGCGCCCGCCGCCGAGGTCGCGGATCTGGTCGTGGCCTGTCGCGACGGTGAAGGCGGTGGCGACGCCGCGATGCGTGAGGGGGATGCCGGCGATCGCGGGCACCGAGATCGCGCTGGTGATGCCGGGTACGACCTCGACGGGGATGCCGGCGTCGTGGCACGCCGCGAGCTCTTCGCCGCCGCGCCCGAACACGTAGGGGTCGCCGCCCTTGAGCCGCACGACGCTCTTGCCGTCCTGCGCGAGCTGCACGAGGAGGGCGTTGATCGCGTCCTGCGGCACCGCGTGGTGGCCGGGGCGCTTGCCGACGTCGACGACCTCGGCGCGCAGCCCGACGCCGTCCGCCGCGAGCCCATCGAGCACGGCGCGCGCGCCGAGCCGGTCGG
>NZ_RRYE01000280.1 GCF_004010105.1 Microbacterium sp. CPCC 204701 | reverse complement strand
TGTCCGAGACGCCGATGCGCGTCGCGCCGCCCGCGAGCGCCGCCGCGGCCGATCGCGCGGCGCCGTGCCCGTAGCCGTCGGCCTTGACCACGGCGATCACCTCGGACTCGGTGAGCCGCCGCAGATGCCGCACATTGTCTTCGATCGCGCCGACGTCGACGAGGGCCTCGCGCAGCACCCCGGCGGGCATCCGGCTCATGCGGGGACTCCGATGCCGTTCGCCTCGGCGATGACGTACGCGGCGGCGAGGCCGGCGTCGTGCGACAGCGACAGGTGCACAGCGGTGATCCCTCTCTCGGCGACGACGTCGGCAGTCGAGCCCGTCAGCAGGAAGTGCGGGGCGCCGGATGCCGCGGACGCGATCTCGATCTCGGTCCAGTGCACGCCCTCCGACCCGCCGAGCGCCTTGATGAACGCCTCCTTGGCGGCGTAGCGAGCAGCGAGCGAGTGCGGCTTCAGCACGCGCTCGGCATCCGAGAACAGTCGCTCCAGCAGCCGCGGGGTGCGCTCGATCGTGCGCTCGAAGCGAGCGATGTCGACGAGGTCGACGCCGATCCCGACGATCATGAAGCCTCCTGCAGCCGCGGTGTGCGGCATCCGTCAGACTACCCGGCGGTGTCTCCTCCCGGGCTCGGTGAATCGGCGGGACGGATGTGCGAAGACGAGCGTCCCTCGCGCGGGATGCCGCGATCGAGCCCGCTGCTTTCACGCCTGCCCGACGAAGACGCGAGCGCCTGATGCGACTACTCGACCGTGACCGACTTCGCGAGGTTGCGGGGCTGGTCGACGTCCAGGCCCTTCGCCGTGGCGAGGCCCATCGCGAAGATGTGCAGCGGCACGACGGCGAGGAGCGGCTCGAAGAAGGGCCCGGCGAGCGGGATGCGCAGCACTTCGTCGGCCTTGGGCAGCACGGCGGCGTCGCCCTCTTCGGCGATCGCGATGACGCGAGCGCCGCGGGCGCGGATCTCTTCGATCGACGAGATGACCTTCTTGTGCATCTCGGCCGACTGACGCGGCGATGGCACGATCACGAACACCGGCTGGCCCGGCTCGATCAGCGCGATCGGGCCGTGCTTGAGCTCGCCCGCCGCGAAGCCCTCGGCGTGGATGTAGGCGAGCTCCTTGAGCTTGAGCGCGCCTTCGAGCGCGATCGGGTACCCGACGTGGCGACCGAGGAACAGCACCGACCGGGTGTCGGCCATCCAGTGGGCGAACTGCTCGATGCGGGGCTGCTCGCGCTCGAGGATCTGCGAGATCTTGCGGGGAACGGCCTCCAGCTCGCGGACGTGCGCCGCGGCATCCGCCGGCGACACCGCGCCACGCACGCGGCCGATGTGCAGACCCATCAGATACAGCGCCGTGATCTGGGCGACGAACGCCTTCGTCGATGCCACCGCCACCTCGGGCCCGGCGTGCGTGTAGACGATCGCGTCGGACTCGCGCGGGATGGTCGCGCCCTGCGTGTTGCAGATCGACAGCGTCTTCGCGCCGTGCTCGCGGGCGTACTTGACCGCCATGAGCGTGTCCATGGTCTCGCCCGACTGACTGATCGAGACGACGAGGGTGTCGGGCCCGATCACCGGGTCGCGGTAGCGGAACTCGTGCGCGAGCTCCACGTCGACGGGGATGCGGGTCCACTGCTCGATCGCGTACTTGCCGACCTGGCCGGCGTAGGCGGCGGTGCCGCACGCGATGACGATGATGCGCGAGACGTCGGTGAACAGCTGGTCCATGCCGTCGAGCTCGGGGATCACGACCTCGCCGTCGCGGATGCGACCGCGCAGCGTGTTCGCGACGGCCTCCGGTTCTTCAGAGACCTCCTTGGCCATGAACGACGACCAGCCGCCCTTCTCGGCCGCCGACGCATCCCACGTCACCTCGAACGGCTCGACCTCGACCGGGTTGCCCGCGAAGTCGGTGACCTCGACACCCTCGGGCGTGATCGCGACGATCTGATCCTGGCCGATCGCCAGGGCGTTGCGGGTGTGCTCGACGAAGGCGGCGACATCCGACCCGAGGAAGTTCTCGCCCTCGCCGAGACCGATGACCAAGGGTGAGTTGCGGCGGGCGCCGACGACGAGGCCGGGGTGCTCCTCGTGCATCGCGAGCAGCGTGAAGGCTCCCTCGAGGCGGGCAGCGACCGCGCGGAACGCGGCGACGAGATCGCCGGTGCGGCCGTACTCGCGTCCGAGGAGCACCGCGGCGACCTCGGTGTCGGTCTCGCTGCGGAACGTGAAGCCCTCCGCGAGGAGCTCGGCCTTGAGCTCGGAGAAGTTCTCGATAATGCCGTTGTGGATGACGGCGAGCCTGTCGTCGTCGGCGAGATGGGGGTGGGCGTTGCCGTCGGTGGGTCCGCCGTGGGTCGCCCAGCGGGTGTGCCCGATGCCGGTCGTGCCGTCGGCGAGGGGGTGAGAGGCGAGGTCGTCGCGCAGCACGCTCAGCTTGCCGGCACGCTTGCGCATTCCGAGGCCCCCGTCACCGTCGATGACGGCGATGCCGGCCGAGTCGTAGCCGCGGTACTCCAGGCGCGAGAGCCCCGAGACGAGAATGGCCTGGCTCGGCCGCGGGCCCACGTATCCGACGATTCCACACATGGGCTCAATCGTAAGCCGCAGGGTTTGGGAGGATCCCGAACGAACGGGACGGATGCCGGGGCCGGGGCATCCCAGCCCGAACCTGGCGACTCGCCAAGAAGCGCGCTTCGCGCGCGTCGATCTTGGCAATCCGACACCCGCCGACTTTCCCGGTGCAATCCCGGCGATTCGCCAAGAACGGCGTGGCCAAGGTGCAGAACTTGGCGACTCGCCAAGAACGAGCCCCGGGCGCGCGTCAGAGTTTGCGGAGCAGAACCGTCTCGACGGTGTGGTCGGCGGCCTTCTGCAGCACCAGATTCGCGCGGTGGCGCGTCGGGAGCACGTTCTCCTGCAGGTTCGGCAGGTTGATCGTGTTCCAGTAGTGCAGGGCTCGCTCGACTGCCTCCTCGTCGCTCAGCTCGGCGAACACGTTGAAGAACGAGCTCGGGTTACTGAAGGCCGCGCGGCGCAGGGCGAGGAAGCGCTCGACGTACCACTGCGCGATGTGGTCGGCATCCGCGTCGACGTAGATCGAGAAGTCGAACAAGTCGCTCACCGCCACGTCGTTCGGCGACGGCGGCGGCTGCAGCACGTTGAGGCCCTCGACGATGACGATGTCGGGCCGGCGCACGGTGACCACGGCATCGGGCACGATGTCGTACCTCATGTGCGAATAGAACGGCGCGCGCACCTCGGGCGCGCCGCTCTTGACCTCGGTGAGGAACGACACCAGGGATCGGCGGTCGTACGACTCGGGGAAGCCCTTGCGCTCCATGAGGCCGCGCCGTTCGAGCTCGGCGTTGGGATACAGGAACCCGTCCGTCGTCACGAGCTCGACCCGCGGGGTGCCGGGCCAGCGGCTCGTGAGCTCGCGCAGCAGGCGGGCGATCGTCGACTTGCCCACCGCGACCGAGCCCGCGACGCCGACGATGAACGGCGTCGTCGAGTCGGATTCGCCGAGGAAGGCGGACTCTTCGGCGCCCATACGCTTCGTCGATTCGGCGTACAGCGACAGGAGACGCGACAGCGGCACGTAGACCTGCGCCACCTCTGCCATGTCGAGCCGGTCGCCGAGCCCGCGGATCTGCACGATCTCGGTCTCGCTGAGGGGCTGGGTCAGGCCTGCGGCGAGGCGCGCCCAATCGTCCCGGTCGATCTGCCGGTAGAGCGAGAGGACGGGCGCGAGCGTGGCGGCATCGTCGGCGGCGGACATCGGGCCCATCCTATGGGGTCCTCGTCGCCGCGCCCCGCGCGGGCATCCGTCGCCCTGTCAGTAGGTCCCCTCAGCGAGGGCCCGCCTCCGAGGGAGGCGGGCCCGTTCGCTGCGCCGGGCGTCAGCCGGCGTCGGGCGTGTGGTCGTGGCCGTGGTAGCCGCCGCCGCCGCTCGCCCACGTTCCTTCGGGACCGGCGGGCTCGGGCAGCCGCAGGCCACCCG
>NZ_RRYE01000028.1 GCF_004010105.1 Microbacterium sp. CPCC 204701 | reverse complement strand
CGCCGACAGCAGGTTCGACACGTGCTGCGACCCCGACAGCGGCGGGCGCTCGCTCTCGATGCCGCCGACGATCGACGCCCCCTGCCAGGCGCTGAGATAGAACACCACGCTCAGCGCCACGATGACCCCCGCGACGATGAGCGGCGCCAGGGGCGGCCGTTTCGTGCGGAGCCCGAGCAGGAGCGCGATGAGGACGCCGAAGACGGCGTACACGGCAGCGTCCGCGCGCGCTCCGCCACCCAGGACGGCGCCGAGCGCGGCCAGCCCGAGCAGGATCCACCGGCGACGACCTTCGGCGGCGAGGGCGGCGTACAGCGTGATCCAAACCGTCGCGGCCGACAGCAGCGCCCAGGAGGAGGGGTTCGTCGAACCGTAGACGAACATGCCCAAGGGCACCGCCGTCGCGGCGACCGAGATCACGAGCGCGGGCCGGAGCCGGCGGGGGAGTGCGAAGAAGACACCGGTGAGAAGCCCCACGGCGACGGCGCTGTTGAAGAGCTTCATCGCCATGACCGACGCGGCGACGTTCGGGCTGGCGAAGATCGACAGGGTGCCGTAGAACAACGGCGGGTAGAGACGGTCCACGTTCGCCCGCGCGACCTTCGACATGCCGTCCGCCTCGCCGTTCCAGCACTCGGCGCTCTCGCCGTTGTGGTAGGCGTAGCAAGTCGCGGTCGTGATCGTCGTCGGGACGTAGCGCTGAACCGCGTCGTCGTCGCGGTTCTCGCAGAGGCCGTCGCGATCACCCAGACCGCACCAGATCGAGGCCAGGTGGAAGTCGTCGTCGGGCGACGCGCCGACCGGCGAGCTCACCGACCACGCTCCGAGTGACACGAACGCAAGAATCGGAATCAGAACCGCGAAGACGAGTTTCCAGCGAGGCGATCGAGAGCTGCGTGTCACCCGAGCATCGTACCCGCCGGGGGTGTGAGGCCCGTTGCCACAGTCCTCACCGGCTATTGTTCAGGGGGCGCTTCGCCCGGGTACGACTCGCGCCGCAGAAGGAGAAGTGGGATGACGGCATCCGTGCGACCGCGCCGACGACAGATCATCCTCGGGCTCTATCTCGCCATGCTGGTCGCTGCGTGCGTGTGGCCCCTGTTCGGAGGGTCGCTGCTCCTCCTCGTCGGAGTCGTCCTCGCGCCGCCACTCGTCCTGCTGCGATCGCGGATGTCGCTCAGCGCGAGTCTCGCGCTCCTGTTCGTCGCCTTCGCCTGGGCTGTCCTGGTCGTCATGGTGATCGCGCGCTACACGGGGGTTCCCGTTTTCGCGATGGTGGTGGCGATCGGGGTGTTGTCGGGCGCATTGTGCGCCGTCCGGCTCTATCGGCAGGAATCCGCCTTCACCCGGATCGACGGAGCCGACCTCGGCTTCGCAGCGTTCGGCGGGCTGGTGTGGTGCGCCGTGCTCGTCGCGGCGGCCGTCCTGCCGGGAGGCACCCCGCTCGCGTGGTCGATGTCGGGTGATGCGGCCAACAACGTGCTCTTCGCGCGGGAGCTCCTCCAGGACGGCGGGGTGAGCATCGGGGGCGGACAGAATCCCGTTCCGCTGACCGCCGCCCTGATCGCGTTCTTCACCCTGCCGGCCACGATGGCCGGCGCCCCCTCGGCGGGTGCCCAGATCGTCGCTCTCGCCGAGATGTGGTCGTTCGGCATCGTCGCGGCCTGCGTCCTCTGCGGCGCGCTCGGCCTCGCGATCGCTCGTGGACGATCCACGATGACCCTGATCGCATCCGCCATCACGTCGGCGCTGCCGCTCACGTGGATCATGCTGTCCGGCCCCGTCACGCTCGGCTTCGTCAACTTCCACCTGACGATCGCGCTCCTCGCGGCGTCGCTTGTCACCCTGGTGCATTCGGGCCGCGCGGTACTGACGTCGCTCGTGACACAATCGCTCGCGATCGCCCTCACGCTCGCGCTGTGGGCACCTCTCGCGGGGATCCCGGGTGTCGCCCTGCTGATCCTGCTCGTCGTGCAGCGCAAGGCGGTGTTCGGACTGCGGCGCAGCCGGCTCCTCGTGGCGCTCGCGGCGATCGCGCAGCCGCTGCTGGTGTTCGCCCTGCTGTCGCTGCCTGCGCTCATCGACCACGGCGGCGCGCTCGAGGAGGCGCTGGGCGCCGTGTTCGAGTTCAAGAAGATCATCGTGGTGTTCGCATTCCTGCTGGCGGTGGCGTTCGGCATCCTGCACGCGCGTGCGACGAAGTCCCTCGACCTCGTGTGGGTGCTCACGGCGGTCGTCGGCGGCGGTGGTCTCTGCCTGGGCGTGCTGCTCTGGCTGCGCCGAAACCAGGAGACCCTGTGGAGCTACTACCAGTTGAAGTTCCTCTGGTTCCTGCTGGCCGTGCTGCTGATCGTCGGCGTCGCGGCCGGGCTCACCTTCGCGGCGGCCATCTCGAAGCGCAGCGCGTGGTCTGCGCTTGCCTTCCTCGCGGTGCTCACCACGCTCGTGGGAGTCGATGAGAGCGCGAGGGCGACCGTGCCGACCTTCAGCAATGATCCCCAGGTGGTGAAGAGCCCGCTCGTGCGCGTCCTGTCGGGCGACTTCTGGTCGATGGGCGAAGACGACAGGGTCTTCGACCGCGTCGTGGAGCTGATGGATTCCCCGGAGCGGACCATTCTGTGGGAGTCGGGCGACGCAGACGAGGATTGGATCATGTTCTGGGTGGTGCAGCTGTCTTCGACGGGCGTGGACGACGTCGAGCTGCGCAAGTACGCCTACTACCACGACGGCCAGTCGATGGAGGACCTGTGCGACGTCCGTCGGAGGATCGGCGCGCCGGTCACCGTCATCACCGCCGATGAGACCATCGTCGAGCGCGTGAACGACGCTTGCTCCGACCTCGGACCTGTGGTGTTCGCACCCTGAGTCGTCGCGGAACGACAGCGCACGGTTGATAGGATGGCCGCACCATGCCTGAGCACTCGGAGCGCACGCTCATCATCGTGCCCGCATGGAACGAATCGAAGAACGTCGGCAACACCGTTCGCGAGATTCTCGATCAGTTCGCGCAGTACGACGTCGTCGTGATCGATGACGGATCGACCGATGACACCGCGCAGGTCGCCCGCGACGCCGGGGCGCGCGTGCTGGTCCTGCCGTTCAATATGGGCGTCGGCGGCGCGATGCGCACCGGCTTCACCTTCGCTCAGCGCGAGGGCTACACCCAGGCCATCCAGGTCGACGCGGACGGGCAGCACAATCCCCGCGACATCCCCCTGGTCCTCGCGGGGCTCGAAGAGGCGGACATCTCGATCGGCGCCCGCTTCGCCGACGTCGGCGACTATCAGGCGAAAGGGCCGCGTCGGTGGGCGATGGTGTTCCTCGCGAGCGTCATCTCCCGGGTGGCCAAGACTCGCCTGACGGACGTCACGAGCGGCTTCCGGGCCGCCAACCGCCGAGCCATCGATCAGTACGTCCGCTACTACCCGGCCGAGTACCTCGGAGATACCGTCGACTCGCTGGTGAGCGCCATCCACTCCGGGCTGTCGGTGACGCAGGTGCCGGTGGCCATGCGGGCTCGCGTGCACGGAAAGCCCAGCCAGAACTTCTTCGGCTCGACGATCTACCTGCTGCGGTCGGTCTTCGCGCTGTCCCTCGCCTTGATGCGGGGCCGCCGCCTGCCCACGGAGGTGCGCGCTTGATCGTCGCTGCCGGCATCGCACTGGCCCTGCTGGTGCTCGCACTGATCATCTCGCTCCTGCTGCGCCGTCAGCTGCGCGAGAAGTATGCCATCCTGTGGCTGCTCATCGGGGTCGTCATCCTGGTCCTCGCGATCTTCCCCGGCCTGCTCCTGGGGCTCTCGAACGCGCTGGGCGTGGCCGTCCCGTCCAATCTCATCTTCGCCCTCGCGCTGGTCCTGCTGATCGGCGTGACCCTTCACCTGTCCTGGGAGCTGTCACAGGCGGAGGACGAGGTCCGCAGAGTCGCCGAGGACGTGGCGATCCTGCGCGCCGAGGTGGATGACATCCGTCGCGCGGCCGGCCTCGGGCCTGCCTCGGAGGGCACCTGGCCTTCGCGCGCGGGCGGCGTCGAGCCGAAGGATGCCGACGGTTCTGCGGACGATGAAGGCTGAGAGCGCGGCGACCGGGCTTCGCAGCATTCTGATCGCCACTGCGGTGGCAGGCCTCCTCGGCTACGGCATACAGCTGCTGGCTCCGGCCCTCCTGCCCGATGGACAGGCGTACGTCACGTTCTCGATGTACTGGTCCACGCTGTACCTCTGCGTCGCGGCTCTCTCGGGCGTACAGCAGGAGGTCACCCGCGCCGCGCACCCGTCCACCGCATCCGCTACCGCTCCGACCATCCGCTCGTTCGCTCTGATCATCATCGCCGTCGTGCTGGCCGCCGTCACCGCCGTGGCCGTGTCAGCCGGCCCTGTGGTCTTCCGCGGCCCGACGGTGGCCCTGGCGGTGGCTCTCGGAGCAGGCCTCGTAGGCTACGTGCTGATCGCCGTGCTCGGCGGGGTGCTCTACGGTCTGCACCTGTGGAACGCGGTCGCCGCGCTCACCATCATCGACGTCGGTATCCGTGCGGTGCTGGTGCTGACGGCGTTCCTCGCCGGATGGTCACCGGAGGCCGTGGCGTTCGCGGTCTCGCTGCCGTTCGGCCTCGCGTTCCTCCTCGTCTGGTTGTGGACGCGGCGTCGTGTCGTCGGCGCCTTCCGCCTCGACGTCCGGCTCGGACGCCTGCTCGCGAACGCTGCGGGGACGGTCACCGCCGCGGCGGCGATGGGCGTCATGATGAACGGGATGCCGCTGCTGCTCGGGGTCGCTGCGGGCGACGCCGACGAGGTCGTCCTGGCAGGGCTCATCCTCACGATCACCCTGACGCGGGCGCCGCTGGTCGTCCCTCTCCTGGCGCTGCAGAGCTTCCTGATCTCGCTGTTCCGCGGGGCCGGACGTGCCGTCACGAGACGCGTCCTCTCCGCCCTTGCTCTGGCCGCGGTCGCGGTCGCTCTGCTGGCCGGAGCCGCGTGGCTGATCGGTCCGTGGGTGATCCAGTCGATCTCACGCGGGCAGTACGAGATCACACCGGCGATGATGGCCACGATCACGGCGAGTGCAGGGCTGGTCGGCATGATGTGCGTCACCGGACCCGCCCTGGTGGGCCGGAATCGTCACGTCCCGTACACGGCCGGCTGGGTCATCGCGGCCGTCCTCACCGTCCTTGCGCTGGCTGCGCCGCTGCCCTTCGACGCCCGGCTCACTCTCGCGCTGCTCGCGCCGCCCGCGATCGGCCTTCTCGTCCACGTCGTCGCCGTGTGGCGGCATCCCGAGGTCGATCCCGCTCCGCTGACCGCCGGGGGCGGCTCGGGTCGCTAGAGACCACTCCGCCTGGAGGAAGGATCGCAGTCCAAGGTGCGGCGTCGCGCGGCGGTGACGATCGCAATGCAGGCGCTCGATGTGATCCGCCAAGATCTGAGTCGGGTCAGCTCGGTGAGGCGTCCGCAGTCCTGGCCGGTCACGTCGGTGACGCGCGCGCGTCTCCTTGCCGCCACGCCGGTCCGCTCGAAGGCTGAAAGGCGAAGCAGCGCGTGGATGTGCCCGCGCGTCAGCGCGCCGCGAGCGCGCGTTCGAAGATCTCCAGCGTTTCGCGTGCCGTCCGCTCCCATGTGAACAGACGCTCCTGTGCGTAGCCGGCCGCGGTCATCTGAGCCTGCAGGTCGGCGTCGCCGACGACCTCGTCGATGACCTCCGCGAACGCGGCGACATCCGTGGGCGGGAAGAAGCGCGCAGCGCCGCCGCCGACGTACCGATGGACATCGATGTCGCTCAGCAGCACCGGGACCCCCGCGCTCATCGCCTCCAGGGTCGGGAGTGAGAAGCCTTCGGCCAGTGACGGGATCGCCAGCGCTGTGGCGGTCGAATACAGGTGGGCTACGTCGGCATCGCTCACCCAGCCGCGCAGCTCCACCCACCGGCCGACGCCGAGCTCGTCGATCAGCGGCTCGAGCGGGTCGACGCCTCGCCCGCCGGTGATCACGACCCGCGGGCGTCGCTCGGGAGGCAGCAGCGCGACCGCTCTCGGTAGGGCGTCCCAGTTCTTGTGCGGCCGTCGGTTGCCCATGGCGATGACGAGCGGGCCTTCGGAGTTGGCGAGGGAACGGTCCACCCCCTCGGGGTGTCCACCGGCGAGAGGAACGACGTGGACGCTCGAGGCGTCCACGGTGAGGTACCTGTGGATCGCGGACTCGGACCCGGGGCTGTCGGTGATGATCTGAGTCGCGTTGCGAGCTACCTGACGCTCCATCCACTTCACCGGCTCGGTGTACAACGGCGTCGACATGTACTCGGGGTGGCTCCAGTAGAGCATGTCGTGGATCGTCACGACCGTCGGCATCGTCGATCGCCGCGGACCGAGCGTCGCGGGGGAATGGATCAGATCGACGTCGAGCTTGCGGGCGTGGCGCGCCACGGCGAACAGTTCGCCGTACGCCCACGCGAAGCGGTTCTCGCCGCTGATACCGGAATCGATGGCCTCGCCGGGGAACCAGGAGCGATCGAGCTGGAATCCTTCGCGGCTGAAGTAGCCGATGAACTCCCACGAGGGCGCGAGTTCGCCGAGCTTACGGTACAGCTCGCGTGCATACACCTCCATGCCGCCCTTGGTGCCCGAGTACGAGAGGAGGTCGACGAGCACGCGCGGCATGGATCGAGTCTACCAATCGGGCACTTGCGGCCTCCGCGCCGCCCGGCGTCACGTGGAGTCGGGTGCAGCTGCGGATGCGGGTGCGGCCGCCGCGGCGGGCGTCCGGGACCGTCGTGTGGCGCGCATCACGGGGCGCTCGATGAGCAGCCAGCTGGCGGCGGCGAAGGCGATCGTGACCAGGATGTTGACTCCCATGAACGCCCACACCCCGGCGGCGCCGACGCCGAGCAGCATGAGCAGCTGAGCGGTCGGCCACGCATAGATGTAGAACCCGTAGGAGATGTCGTGCCTGGCGATCAGCCGTGGCTGCGGGACCACGGTGCTCAGCCACAGCAGGCCGTAAGCCAGCAGCGGCGCGGCGAGCTGGCCGCCGATGCCGGGGACGAGGAAGATCGGGATGAGCGCGCCCACGAGGCACCCGACGCCGACCGGTGTGCGCATGCCCCAACGATCGAAGACCACGTACGCGACGACTCCGCCGAGAAAGAACGGCAGCAGCTTGAACAGGAGCGCGAAGTCGCCATCGAGGCCGAGGCGTCCCCAGAAGCCCATCGTCGCGTGCACGCCGACCGACAGCACCCACAGCAGGACGGGGAACCAGACCGTCCGTCGGAAGATCGCCAGGAAGCCCAGCGTCCAGACGATGATGTAGCAGAAGAACTCATAGTAGAGCGTCCACAGCGAGCCGTTCCACGCGCCCGCGTACGGGACGGTCTGCAGCGTCCACGAAATGGTGTACGAGTCGACGTGCAGGCCGATGTTCCCCCAGACGTACTGCAGTGGGGTGACGGGCGTCGACCAGAATTGGGCAAGATCGCCTCGCTCCAGGAGCGCGGCGATCGGGGCGAACACAAAGGCCGTGACGACGAGAACGACGAGGAACGCCGGATAGATGCGCGCGATGCGGTGCACCAGGAACTCACCGGTGGAGTGACGAAACCGGCTACCCGTGATGAGGAACCCGCTCAGCACGAAGAACCCCGCGACCGCCCAACCGCCGAGGTTCTCGCCGTACAGCATCGGCCCGGTGCCGTTTCCCGTGATGTAGAACGCGTGGGCGATCAGCACCAGCGCCGCCAGGATCAGACGGAAGAGGTTGAGGCTGTTGCGGCTGTGCGGGAACGCGCGGCTCGAGGTCGGAGCGGTGACCATTACTTCAGAAGGCTCCGTTCGGCCATCTCCCTGAGCGAGCGCTCATAGCCGCTCTCTTCGACGGGCTCCTCGAGCACCCACTGGACGAACCGGTTGACGCCGGTGCGGAAGTCCGTCTGCGGACGGTAGCCGAGCACGTCGTACAGAACGGAGGTGTCGGCCACGTTGTGACGGATGTCGCCCAGACGGTAATTCCCGGTCACCGTGGTGGGAACCTCGGTGCCGAACGCCGCGAACAGCGATGAGACCACCTCCTTGACGGTGGTGGCCACGCCGCTGCCGACGTTGATGGTGTGACCGGCGGCGCCGGGCAGCGTGGATGCGAGGAACGTGGACTCCACGACATCGTCGATGTAGACGAAGTCGCGGCTCTCCAGACCGTCCTCGAAGATGTTGATGTCCTTGCCCTGGCGGATGAGCGTGGAGAAGATCGACAGGATGCCCGTGTAGGGGTTCTTGAGGGACTGGCCGGGTCCGTACACGTTCTGGTAGCGCAGCGCGACCGGCTCGATGCCGATCGTCGGTGCGACTGTCATGACGAGAGACTCCTGCATCTGCTTCGTGATGCCATACACCGATGACGGGTGCAGTTTGGCGTCCTCATCGGTCGGCACCATCTCGATCGGACCTTCGCCTGGCATGTGCACGTCGAAGTCGCCGGCGGCCATGTCGGCATCCGCGCGGTGCGGTGGGTAGACGATGCGACCGTCCTCGGTGCGGTAAGCGCCTTCTCCGTAGATCGAGCGGGACGACGCGATCACCAGGCGCGTGACGGAGTGCGTCTCGTTCGTGAGCAGGTCCAGAAGCTTCGCGGTGCCGCCGACGTTCGCCTCGACGTAGCGATCGATTTCGTACATCGACTGACCGGTGCCTGTTTCGGCCGCGAGATGCACCACGATTCCCGCCCCCTCCACGGCCGCGCGCAGATCGTCCGTGGAGGTGACGGTCCCTTCGATCACTGTCGCCACACCGTCGAGCGAACGAAGCAGCGGCGAGGTGCGGCGCGGGTCTTCGCCGTGCACCTGGGGGATCAGCGAATCCAGCACCGCCACCGTGTGGCCTGCGTCGACGAAGCGTCGCGCGAGGCGTGTGCCGATGAAGCCGGCGCCACCGGTGATGAGCACGTGCTCGGGCATACGGAAACTCCAGGAAGGGGGCGCGATCGTTCCGAACGCGGCCCGTGCGTTAGATGGCGAAGATGTGCGCCAGCGTAGATTGTAGCCCGGCAGGCGTTCCGTGCCTGATCACGCCTGGGAGCTCGGCCACGCCATGAAGGCGAGACATGATCCGCAGTCGAGCACTGGTCGCCGTCCTGCGCCAGCCCTTGGAGGAAGCGAGCGCTCGGGCCTGTGCGAAGTACGAGCGCTCGTCCCGGAATCGCCGGCCATCGAGCAGCGTCTTCTGCGACGCGCTCGCACCGTGCCGTCGATATGAGAAAGCAAGCGCGGGGTTGTAGGCGAGGCATCCGCCGTCGAACGCGATATCCATCAGCAACGCCAAGTCTTGGATGATCGGCAGCCCCTCACGGAAGTCGATCCGTCGCATGGTCTCGGTGCGGAAGGTCAGTGATGGCCAGTACAGCCAGTCGCCCTTGATCAGGCTTGTCGCCATGGCTTCGGCACGCAGCACAGCGACCCCCTGCCCGCCACGCGGGGCCAGGAGCCCGGTCTTCACCCGATCGACGAGCGGGCGTATCACAGTGCCGTGTTCGTCTATCACCTGGACGCCCGGCTGCACCACGTCGGCGTCGGGGACGGCGGCGATCGTCGCTCGGATGACATCCAGATAGTTGGGATGCAGGAGATCGTCGCAGCCGAGGATGGTGATGTGCTCGCCGGTCGCGCGCCGGATCGCCTCGCGGTAGTTCTCGGTGATCCCGAGATTCACCTCGTTGCGCACATACACGACGCGGTCGTCGGCGAGAGCAGCGAACCACTCTGCGACGTCCTCGTCGGGATAGCAGTCGTCGAGGACGAGAAGCCTCCAATCCGGATCGCGCTGGGCGCGGACGGATTCGACGGTCAAGTAGAGGAGAGCGGGGTCTCCCCAGAACGGAACGAAGATCTCGTGTGTCATGGCGCGACGAGCCTATGAGATGAGGCTGGGAGTCCGGCCCCGCGATTCCCATGCACGCTGGGCGTCAGCGTAGACTTCGACTTCGACGTCGGCGGCGAGCGGCCGCCGACCGCGCAGCCCCCGACGCCGGGGAGGCAGCGCCCGACGCCAGGGAGAGAGTGTTCGCCGTATGGATCTGCTCGTCGTCGGGTCTGGCTTCTTCGGCCTCACGATCGCGGAGCGAGCCGCGGCATCCGGTCGCAAAGTCGTCGTGATCGACCGCCGATCCCACATCGGCGGCAACGCCTACAGCGAGGATGAGCCCACCACCGGCATCGAGGTCCACCGGTACGGGGCTCACCTCTTCCACACCTCGAATCCCAGGGTGTGGGAATACGTCAACCGCTTCACGACATTCACGAACTATGTCCACCGCGTGTATACGAACCGCAAGGGCGTGGTGTACCCGCTGCCGATCAACCTGGGCACCATCAATCAGTTCTTCCAAGCTGCCTACTCACCTGACGAGGCGCGCGCGCTCGTGCACGAGCAGGCACGCGAACTCGACTCGAAGGATGCCGCCAACCTCGAGGAGAAGGGCATCGCGCTGATCGGGCGCCCGCTGTACGAGGCGTTCATCCGCGACTACACCGCGAAGCAATGGCAGACGGATCCCAAGGATCTGCCGGCCGAGGTCATCAGCCGACTGCCCGTCCGCTACAACTACGACAATCGCTACTTCGACGACACGTGGGAAGGGCTGCCGACCGACGGGTACACCGCGTGGCTGGAGCGCATGGCTGATCACGACAACATCGAGGTCAAGCTCGAGACGGACTTCTTCGACCAATCCCAGCCACTCAACAAGAAGGCGACGGTCGGACAGCTGCCGATCGTCTACACCGGACCCGTCGACCGGTACTTCGATTTCGTCGAAGGTGCGCTGTCGTGGCGCACGCTCGACTTCCAGCAGGACGTCCTCGAGGTCGGCGACTTCCAGGGCACCCCGGTCATGAACTACGCGGACGCCGATGTGCCGTACACGCGAATCCATGAGTTCAAGCATTTCCATCCTGAACGGGCCGATCGGTATCCGTCCGACAAGACCGTGATCATGCGCGAGTTCTCCCGGTTCGCATCCATAGGCGACGAGCCGTATTACCCGGTCAACACGCCGGAGGACCGGATCGGATTGCTTGCCTACCGTGAGCTCGCCGCAGACGAGCCGGACGTCCTGTTCGGCGGGCGCCTCGGCACCTACCAATACCTCGACATGCACATGGCGATCGGTTCGGCGCTGTCGGTGTGGAAGAACCGACTCGGGTAGGCGCGCAACCCTGTGGGGGCGGGTGATCCTGGGTGGCACGAACGATCTTGCACTCGGCGTTCCGACGGAGACGATCCTGGCCGAGACCCGGCGCACCGCAGACGCGGTGGGCGCTCCGTCGGTGGCACTTGCCGCCATCGCGCCGGCGGATGGTTTCGCCGAGCAGGTCGTCGCCCTCAACGCGGGGATGGAGGAGTTCGCCGACGACCAGGGCTGGACCTTCGTGGACCCGTGGCGGACAGTCGGATCACCTGACGGAGCGTGAGCACCCGTCTACCGCACGGACGGCGTGCACACCTCGATCGAGGGGTATGCCGAGGCGGCCTCTGAGATCGCGCGGCAGCTGTCGGCTGCTCGGCGTGAGTGACCGCGGGTGACGGAGTGTCACGCTCGCGCCGCCTAGAATCGACTGCGTGAGCACTGCCGCCGTCGGCGCCCCCGGATCGCCCCGGCGCTATCTCCACGCACTGTGGCTGCTGTCCGCCCGCGACCTCAAGGTTCGGTACTCGACGAGCGCACTCGGATACCTGTGGTCGATCCTCGATCCGCTCGTGATGAGCGCGATCTACTGGTTCGTCTTCACGCAGGTGTTCCAGCGCTCTGTCGGGCATGCCCCGTACATCGTGTTCCTCATCACCGCGCTGCTGCCGTGGGTGTGGTTCAACGCGGCCGTCTCGGACTTCACGCGAGCGTTCAGCAAGGACGCGCGTCTCGTGCGCTCCACGGCGATTCCGCGCACCATCTGGGTGAACAGGATCGTGCTGTCGAAGGGAATCGAATTCCTCTGCTCACTCCCCGTGCTCGCTCTGTTCATCGTGATCTCGCAGTTCAGTGAGACGCCCGCGCAACTCAATTGGGGTCTGCTCTGGTTCCCGGTCGCCGTCGTCCTCCAGACGGTGCTCCTGGTAGGTCTGGGCCTGCTTGTCGGACCGCTGTGCGTCATCTGGACCGATCTCGAGCGCACGACCAAGCTGATCCTCAGAGCCCTGTTCTACGCGTCGCCCGTGATCTACGGCGTCGAGGACCTGCCTGGCGCCTTCGAGACCCTCGCGGCGTTCAATCCGCTCTCGGGCATCTTCGCCCTCTACCGTGTGGGGTTCTTTCCCCAGGAGTGGGATCCATGGGTGATCGGTGTGGGCGCTGTCATGTCGTTCGTGTTCCTCGCGCTCGGGATATTCACCTTCCGGCGGCTCGAGCGACCCATGCTGAAGGAGCTGTGATGGCGGCATCCGATCTCGCGATCGAGGTGAAGGATCTCGGCGTGCGCTTCCGGCGCAATCGTCGGGGCCGTCGAAGCATCAAGGACCTCTTCGCGGACTCGTCCCGACGCTCCAAGCCTGGCGAGTTCTGGGCGCTGCGCGACGTCGGCTTCGACGTCAAGCCGGGGGAATCGATCGGCGTGGTCGGACGCAACGGCCAGGGCAAGTCGACGCTGCTGAAGCTCGTGGCGGGCGTGCTGCTTCCCGACGAGGGCACGGTGACGGTGCACGGCGGAGTCGCTCCTCTGATCGAGATCACCGGGGGCTTCGTCGGCGATCTCACGGTGCGCGAGAACGTGCGGCTCACATCCGGATTGCATGGGATGTCGAAGGCCGAGGTCTCTCGTCGGTTCGACGGCATCATCGACTTCGCCGAGCTCGGTGAGTTCATCGACACGCCCTACAAGCACCTCAGCAACGGCATGAAGGTGCGCCTGGCCTTCTCCGTCGTATCTCAGCTGGAGGAGCCGATCCTGCTCGTCGACGAGGTCCTCGCCGTGGGCGATAAGGCCTTCCGGGAGAAGTGCTACCGCCGCATCGACGAGCTTCTGGCCGACGGGAGGACGCTCTTCTTCGTGTCGCACAACGAACGTGATCTGAGGCGCTTCTGCACGCGCGGCCTGTATCTCGACAAGCATCACCTGGCGATGGACGCCGCGATCGATGACGTGCTCGAGCGTTACAACGCCGACTATCCCGCGGGCGCCTGACCAGTCACCCCTGGGCCGCCGAAGCCTCCAGAGGCGGCATCGGCTGCCACGAGGCATCCTTCGCGATCTTCCGGCCGTCGCGCAGGCCGCGGAACAGGTTCGAGGTGCCGCGGACGGTGCGCTCGACGAAGACGAGCCGGATGAGCTCTTTGCCGAATGTGAGCGCAGTGCCGAGCCCGAACAGGACCGGGTTGTATACCCCGAGCGCGCGATAGTACTTCTTGATGTAAGCGCGGTTGCGCATGATGTAGTACCGGTAGGCGTTGCTCGAGGCGTTCATGTGGCGCACGCCCATGTCCCACTGCTTGATCTCGCGCGTACGGCGCAGCACGAAGTCCTCGACGACGACCGACGTGGTCCTGCGTGAGGCCAGCCAGCCGTAGACCTGGTCGTCCCAATAGATGAAGAAGCGCGGGTCGGGAAGGCCGATCTGCTGCACGATGTCGCGGTGGATGAACATGCCCTCGAAGCATCCGGAGTTCATCGGCTTGTAGCCGGACTCGTCGAACGCCGCGGGTGCGAAGGGGATCGGGATGCCCATCCGCTCGGCGATGCGATACTGCCAGTAGAAGGCGCTGCCGTCGTAGTCGTAGCGGCGGCCTTGGATGCTCTTGAACCGCGGCGTCCACTTGCCCATGCGGGTGAGGCCGTCCGGCAGCACCTCGACATCGTCGTCCATGAGCCAGATCCACTCCGAGCCGAGCTCGTACGCGACCCGCATGCCCTCGCTGAAGCCGCCCGATCCACCCGTGTTCGTGTCCATGCGGCGGTAGACGACGGTCGCGTCGCCGAGCCGCTCGCGGTACGACTCGACAACGTCGGCGGTGTCGTCGGTCGAGGCGTTGTCGACGATCACGACGTGGCCGGGCTTGGGGTCCATGGCGGCGATGCTGCCGAGGAGGCGCGTGAGCAGTCCCGAGCGGTTGTAGGTGACGATGGCGATCGTGGCGGTCGCCGGGTCGAACTGCGCGGCGGTCGGGACGTATGTCACGGGGCGGATCTCCGGGGACGGGGCGACGGGCGCCGAGGCGTCGGGCCGGAGAGAAGCCTACCGTGCCGATCCTTCGCCGCCCTGAGCGTGGGGGAGGCCCTCGTCACCGGCATCCGTGTCGGTCCCGAGGCGCTCGCGCCACGAGCGGGACTGCCCGGCACGCACGGCGCACAGCACGAGCATCATCCAGGCGAGGCCGGTGAGGGTGAAGCTCTCGAACATCGAGTCGATCAGCAGCGCGACGAGCATGAGCGGCGTCCACGCGTAGACGACCGAGCGCCGCTCGCTGGCGACCAGCCACGATCGCCCGAGCGCGAGGCCGCCAAGGCCCACGAACAGCACGAGACCGACCCACCCAAGCTGGAGCAGCACGTCGAAGAAGGCGTTGAGCCCCGAGGCGTGCGCCGCGTCGAGCCAGTAGTTGAGCGCGTTGAACGGGTACTCCGCGGGATCCCAGGGCCCGTACCAGCCCCACCCGTGCACCGGACGGAAGCGCGTCAGGTCGACCATGAAGTTCCACAGGTCGACGCGCATCGAGAAGTCGCTGCCGGCGCCGAGAAGCGCGATGATCGGATGCCGCGCCACATAGCCGACGAACACTCCGACGACGACGAGGGCGCCGAGGGTCCACTGCAGGGCTCCGCGCCGCTCTGGCCGCGTGTGGCGAACGAGCACCAGCGCCGCGACGGCGAGTCCGACGCCGACGGCCAGCACCAGCACGGTGGGGGAGTCGCTGAGCGCAGCGAGCCCGCCGGCCAGCACGACGGAGGCGACCGACAGCCCCGGACGCACGGACTGCGTGCGGTACTCGATGAGGAATGTGATGACGGCCAGTACCGCGACGAGCCCCAGCATGTTGCGCGTGCCGAAGATGCCCTGCACCGGTCCGAGTTGCGCGAGGTTGCCCTGCACGCCGAGGAAGGTGAACGGGAGGTCGAGCAGCACGCCCGAGAGCACCTCGACGGCGAGCGACGTCGCCAGCAGCACGCGCAGCACGTCTCCGAGCGCGCGCACCGTCTGCAGCGTGTCGCGGATGTGGCCGATGACGACCGCGAGGAATGCGATGCCGGCCATCGACACCCAGCTCCACCACGACGTGCTGGGCTCCTGGCTCCAGAAGATGCTCGCGAACGCCCACGCCACGAAGGCGAGCACCGTGGTCGGCAGCAGGCGCAGCGGCGAGATCTCCTGCCTGCGCGCGATGAGCACGGCCCCGCCGAACACGCACAGTCCGGTGACGATCGTGACGTAGGTCACATGCCCGGCGATCCGCTCGATCGCGAACCCGGCGAACACGACCGCCAGCACTGCGAGCGTGAGGGCGCGGGCGAAGGATGCCGAGACCAGCAGCGTGCTCAGCCGTCCCGGCTGCGTCGGGCCCGAAGGGTGCCGCTGACCGGTCACGCGTCCTGCTTCGTCGGCTCATGCCGCTCGACGGCGTCGCCTCGTTCGATCGCGGCGCTCTGTTCGGCGGGACCCACTCCGACATGCGGCGACTGTTTGATCTTGGCGCCGAGCATGACGACGAACAGCCAGCCCCACAGCAGCAGCGGCGTGGACTCGGCGAAGCCCTGCACGATCACGATCGCGCCGACGAGGGTCGGCAGGAGCGTCACGGGAGAGTACGGGCGGTCGGCGCGCAGGTCCCACCGCGGGCGGTCGACGGCGAAGAACCAGGATCGCCACACGAAGGCGAGGTACATGACACCGAGGAGAACGACGCCGATGATGCCGAGCTGCATCGCGACGTCGATCCACATGTTGTGGGCTTGCAGCACGGTCTGGCCGTGGTCGATGATCCAGCGGTCGAACGCGGGGTCCCACGGCGCCCACGGCGTCGCGTATCCCCAGCCGACCCACGGCCGTTCGGATGCGCGGACGAGGACCTTCTCCCAGATGCCTTCGCGCCCGGTGAGGTCGGCGCTGCGTCCGAGCGCGCTGAAGATCGTGTCGCGCAGCAGCCACAGCGTGAGGAGTCCTCCGATGCCGACGACCGCGTAGGCGACGTAGTACTTGGTGCGCTCGCCGGGCCTGGTGGCGTGCCGCATCAGCAGCGCGGTCGCGAGCACGACGAGCACGGCCACCGCGGCGAGATACGAGGTCGCCGACGACGCGCGCACGAAGAGGAACGCCGAGAGCACCATCCACGCGATGAGCAGCCCCTGTCGAGGAGCGCCCGAGGCGAACCGGATCGCGAACACCACGATGGCCAGCAGCGCGACCGGCGCGAGCAGATTGGCGTTGCCCATGATGCCCTGGATGCGCTCCGGGAAGTCGAACAGGTTGTTGCGCGACCAGTACTCGATCGGGTCGTCGGCCTTCTCCACGACGAGGCCGGGCAGGATCGGCGCGCCGATGAACACCGACACCCACAGCTCGAACAGGATCGACAGCGCCAAGACCCACTTGAGCGCCGACGCGACGGCACGCACGAGCTCCCGCCAGGTCAGGACGCTGCCGATGAACACGGCCTGCAGCGTGGTGATCCAGAGCAGAAGGAGTGTGAGCGCGCTGGTGTCGGGCCACGCCGACCAGGCGAGCGAGAGCGTCGCCCATGCGACGTAGCCGACGACGAACCACGGCAGGCGTCGCCACTGCAGCGGCGGCCGCACCACGAACCACAGGACCAACGACAGCACGCCGCCCGCGATCGTGATCATGCCCGCGACCGCCGCGCCGAACGCGTGCACCCACGCGACGCCCGAAAGCGACATGAAGAGCACGAAGATGCACCAGCCGCGCAGCAGAAGGTGGCCGGTCTTCTCGCGGACCGGGGGGCTCGGCGGCGCCGACGCCGGGTGCTTCGAGTGGACGGCCATCGCCTCTCAGGGTACCCCGCGCGTTCCTCGTGCCCGTGGCCGCGCGCCAGCAGTTCGGAGAGGTCTCGTTAGGCTGGGCTGATGCTGATCCCGCTCGCCAATAACCCCCGCGACTACGCGTGGGGATCGACCTCGCTTCTCGCTGACCTCGAGGGCCGCGCGCCGTCGGGACGCCCCGAGGCCGAGGTGTGGTTCGGAGATCACCCGGGTGACCCCTCGAAGACGCCCGACGGGCGCACGCTCGACCGCTGGATCGCCGAGGACGGCCCGGGCGCCGGGCTGGACGGCGCCCTGCCTTACCTGCTGAAGCTGCTGGCCGCGGCATCCGCCCTCTCGATCCAGGCTCACCCGTCGAAGGCACAGGCCGAGGCGGGCTTCGCGCGCGAGGACGCCGCGGGCATCGCGCGCGACGCCGCCGATCGCACCTACCGCGACGCGAATCACAAGCCTGAGCTCATCGTCGCGCTCAGCAACACGTTCCGCGCGCTCGCAGGCCTGCGCGACCTCGACGACACGCGCCGCCTCGTCGCCGCGCTGGGCCCCGGTGCCGCACCGCTCGCCGAGAAGCTGGCGGCGCCGGATGCCTCGCCCGCAGGCGTCATCGGATGGCTGCTGGCCGATGGAGCGGACGCCGCGCGAGACGTCGTCGCGGCGGCC
>NZ_RRYE01000279.1 GCF_004010105.1 Microbacterium sp. CPCC 204701 | reverse complement strand
CGCCGACCCACTCGGCGAGGTTCTCGCCGGCGTGGTCGGTGGCGCGCGCGTCGGACTCGACGCTCGTCACACGCGTGGACGTGCCGCCGAGGTCGCCGAGGGTCGCCGCGAACAGACCGACGCCACCGTAGAGATCGAGGTGCCACGCGTCCGGATCGATCGCAGGCCCGTCAGCCCGAGCCGTGCGAAGAACCGCGGCGACTCGCGTCGCGAGCGCGTGGGCCGCAAGCCGGTGAACCTGCCAGAACCCACCGGCGTCCACACGGAACTCGCGCCGGCCCACGCGTTCGACGACGACCTCGCGCGCCAGGTTCTTCTTGTCGGCGACCGGCCGTGGTGACGGATGCCGCTTCCCGCGCGCACCTGCCGGACGCGGAGCCCTCTCCGGCCTCGGCACCATGCGCACGAGACCGTCCGCCGGCTGCACGAGGTCGATGCGCCCGGGCGCATGGGTGCCGCTGCGGAGCCCGAGCGCCGCGCGCTGGACCTCCCCCGTCGCGAGCGGCAGGTCGTCGACCTCGACCACGCGGTGGCTGCGCGCCGCATAGGGTCCGATGCGACCGTCGGCGTCGACGTGCAGGCTCACCCGGGTGCGCCAGCCGGTGCCGTCGGGCGCCTCGTCGTCGATCACGTCGGTGTCGTCCGACAGCACGGGTCCGGCGGGCGACATCGTGACGGGGAACCCGGTGAGACCGCCGAATCGCTCCAGCGCCTCCAGCAGCACGCGCATCTTCAGTTCACGCTGGTGCGCGAGCTCGATGTGGCCGAAGTCGGCACCGCCGGGCCGGTTCTCCGGCGCGACGTCGACGTCGGCCTGCTGCCAGACATGCGGCTGCCGGTGCTCGGAGGCATCGAGCACCTCGAGCACCTCGCCGCGCCAGAACGACTTCTTCGCGGTGTCGGTGAGCCGTACCCGCACGCGCTCGCCCGGGAGGGTGTCGGGCACGAACACCACTCGCCCCTCATGTCGCGCGACGAACACCCCGCCGTGGGCGACGCCCGTGATCTCGAGGTCGATGACGTCGCCGGAATTCACCATCCGACGAGCCTACGCCGCCGCCGCCCGGCCGAAATGTTCCCCGAGCCCCGCCTACGCTGGTCGCATGCGCGTGTGCCTCGCCTCGACCTCGCCCGCCCGGCTCATGCTGCTGCGGCAGTTCGGCATCTGTCCCCTCACCGTCGCGCCCGACGTCGACGAAGAGGGCGTCATCTCGGCGGTCGAGGAGTCCGAGGGTCGCCGGCTCCCGCCCGACGAGCATGTGCTGCTGCTCGCGCGCCGCAAGGCGGCCGACGTCGCGGCCCGCCTGGCCGACGACATCCCCGACTTCGACGGCATCGTCATCGGCGGCGACTCGATGTTCGAGATCAGCGGAGAGGTGCTCGGCAAGCCCTACACGCCCGAGAACGCGGTGGTGCGGTGGCAGTCGATGCGCGGCCGCACCGGCGTGCTGCACTCGGGTCACGCCGTCATCCGCCTCGAGCCGGGCGCACCTCCGCGCGAGGTGCACGCGACGGCCGCGGCATCCGTCTCGTTCGTCGACGACGTGACGGATGCCGAGATCGAGGCGTACGTCGCGACCGGTGAGCCGCTGCACGTGGCCGGCGCGTTCACCGTCGACAGCCTCGGCGGCGCGTTCATCGAGCGGGTCGAGGGCGACCCCTCGACCGTGGTGGGGATGTCGGTCTCGGCGCTGCGGCGGTTGGTGCGCGCGGTCGGAGTGGACTGGACGGCGCTCTGGAACACGACCGACCCGTCACTCGGCGGCACTCCGACGTTGTCGTAGGAGTCCCACGTTTCTCGTCGGTTCTTGTACGAACCACTCAAAAGCCCGATCATCGCCGTCGGTAGGCTGGCATCCATGCCTCAGATCGCCAAGGTTCTCGTTGCCAACCGCGGCGAGATCGCCGTCCGCGTCATCCGCGCCGCCCGCGACGCGGGCAAGGCGTCGGTCGCCGTCTACGCCGACCAGGACCGCGACGCCCTGCACACCCGGCTGGCCGACGAGGCCTACGCGCTCGACGGCGTGACGAGCGCCGACACGTATCTGTCGATCGAGAAGATCCTCTCGGTGGCGCGCCGCTCGGGCGCCGACGCGGTGCATCCCGGCTACGGGTTCCTGGCCGAGAACGCCGACTTCGCGCGCGCCGTGATCGCCGCCGGCCTCGTCTGGATCGGCCCGAGCCCTGAGGCGATCGAGGCGCTCGGCGACAAGGTGACCGCCCGCGCGGTCGCCGAGAAGGTCGGCGCTCCCCTGGCTCCCGGCACTCCCGGTCCGGTCGCGGGCGCCGACGAGGTCGTCGCCTTCGCCGAGCAGGTCGGCCTGCCGATCGCGATCAAGGCCGCGTACGGCGGCGGGGGCCGCGGCCTCAAGGTCGCGCGCACCATGGATGAGGTTCCCGAGCTCTTCGAGTCGGCCACGCGCGAGGCGATTACGGCGTTCGGCCGCGGCGAGTGCTTCGTCGAGAAGTACCTCGACAAGCCGCGCCACGTCGAGACGCAGTGCCTCGCGGACGCCTCGGGCAACGTCGTCGTCATCTCGACGCGCGACTGCTCGCTGCAGCGCCGCCACCAGAAGCTCGTCGAAGAGGCGCCGGCGCCGTTCCTCACCGACGAGCAGAACCGCGTGCTGTACGAGGCCTCGAAGGCGATCCTGCGCGAGGTCGGCTACGTCGGCGCCGGAACGTGCGAGTTCCTCATCGGCGCCGACGGCACGATCTCGTTCCTCGAGGTCAACACCCGCCTGCAGGTCGAGCATCCGGTCTCGGAGGAGATCACCGGGATCGACCTGGTGCGCGAGCAGTTCCGCCTCGCCGAGGGCGAGGAGCTCGGCTACGACGACCCGGTCGCCGACGGCCACTCGATCGAGTTCCGCATCAACGGCGAAGACCCGGGGCGGGGGTTCCTGCCACAGCCCGGTCCGATCCACGTGTTCAAGACGTTCGGCGGGCCCGGCATTCGTCTGGATTCCGGAGTCACCGCCGGCGACACCGTTTCGGGCGCCTTCGACTCGCTGCTCGCGAAGATCGTCGTCACCGGCCGCAACCGTGCCGAGGCGCTCGAGCGCGCGCGGCGCGCCCTGGACGAGTTCGCGGTCGCGGGCCTGCCGACCGTGCTGCCGTTCCATCGCAAGGTCGTGCGCGACCCCGCCTTCACCGCCGAGAGCGGCGAGTTCGGCGTGTACACGCGGTGGATCGAGACCGAGTTCGTGAACGACATCGCCCCGTGGGACGGCGAGCTCGAGGCGCCCAAGCCCGCCGAGGCGCGCCACACGGTCGTCGTCGAGGTCGCCGGCAAGCGTCTGGAGGTGAGCCTGCCCGATCGGGTCGTGTCGACTCCCGGAGCAGCGGGTCGCCCCGCGGCCGTCCCGCCGTCGCGCCGCTCGCACGCCCCTTCGGTGGTGTCGGGCGCGTCGGGCGATGCGGTCAAGTCGCCGATGCAGGCCACCGTGGTGAAGTTCGCCGTCGAGGAGGGCCAGCAGGTCGTCAAGGGCGATCTCGTGGTCGTCCTCGAGGCGATGAAGATGGAGCAGCCCATCCAGGCCCACAAGGACGGCGTCATCGGCGGCATCAACGCCGACCCCGGCACGACGGTCTCGGCCGGCCACCAGCTGCTGACGATCAGCTGACGCGCATCGGGCGTGCGGCCCGAGGCATCTGCCGCGTTCGCGGGCGCGACACGCGCCTCCGCGGCACCGATTCCGCGTGGTGCGCCACCCGAGGGCGCGACCGGCGGACGGACGCGGCACAATGGCGGGATGGACGACGCCTCAACCGATGTCGACGCACCCGAGGTCTCGGCTCTCGCCATCAACGTCGTGATCCCGCCCGCGCTGCGCTGGACCGACATGCGCCGCGGCGAGGAGTTCGAGCTGCAGACGCTCACCGTACGGCTGCTGCCCGACGCGACGCTCGCGGTGAAGGCGTACGGCCGCCCCGTGGCGGGCGGGCGCGGTGCCTACGTCTCGTTCGCGATGCCCGACCGGCCCGAGCTTCGCGCCCTCGTCGAGGCCGCGGCC
>NZ_RRYE01000278.1 GCF_004010105.1 Microbacterium sp. CPCC 204701 | reverse complement strand
CATCGCGCCGCGGTCAGGGCATCGTGACGCTGCGCCATACCGGACGCAATCAGCACGGCACGGTCGTCGCGGTCGCCACGCGCGTGGCGCTCATGTGGCGCAGTCCTGAGACACAGGAGGCCTCGTGACGTTCGACCTGGGTCCCGCCCTGCTCTTCTGCCCGGCCGACCGACCCGAGCGATATGCGAAGGCGCTCGAACGCGCCGACGCGGTGATCCTCGACCTCGAGGACGCGGTCGCCGCGGATGCCAAGACCGCGGCGCGCGGCCACCTCATCGAGTCCGAGCTCGACCCGGCGCGCGTGATCGTGCGCGTGAACCCGCCCGAGACCGACGCATTCATCGCGGACCTCGCAACGCTCTCGCAGACCGACTACCGCCGCATCATGCTCGCCAAAGCCGAGTCCCCCAAGCGGGTCGGCAAGATCGACGCGAGGTTCGAGGTGATCGCGCTGTGCGAGACGGCCAAGGGCGTCGCGCAGGCCGATCGCCTGGCCGCGCTCGACAACGTCGTCGCGCTCATGTGGGGTGCGGAGGACCTCGTCGCGAGTCTCGGCGGCACCTCCAGCCGCAAGCCGAACGGCCGCTACCGTGACGTCGCGCGCTACGCGCGCTCGCGCGTGCTGCTGGCGGCGGGCGCGCGCGGCAAGGCGGCGATCGACGCCGTGCACCTCGACATCGCCGACACGAAGCGCCTGACGGACGAGGCGACGGATGCCGCGGCATCCGGATTCGCCGCCACCGCCTGCATCCATCCCAGTCAAGTCGAGGTCATCCGCGCGGCGTACCGGCCGGACCCGCGGACGGTCTCGTGGGCGCGCTCCGTGCTGGAGGCAGCAGAGGGCGAGCGGGGGGTGTTCTCGTACGACGGGCGCATGGTCGATGAGCCTGTCCTGCGCCACGCGCGTGCGGTGCTGGCGCGCGAGAGGCGCTGACGAGCCGACCCCGAGCCCAGCCCGAGCCGGGCCTACGCCACGAGGCCGGCGTAGGCGACGAGCCGCAGGTGGTCGCGCTCGTAGACGAAGTCGTGCGCGGAGCCGTTCCTCAGGCGCTCGCCGGCCGGCGGGAGTTCGCCCGCGGTGGCGTGGCGCATCATCTCGCGCATGAAAGCGCCGTGGCTGACGACGATGAGCGATGCAGCCGCCGGTGCGGTGGCGCGACGATGGTCGCGGACTGCTCGTCCGAGTGCCGCGATGCCGCGTGCGCGCAGCTCTGGCCAGGGTTCCGCTCCCGGGACCTCGGCGGTGTACCAGTCGCCCCAGCGCTCGCGGAACTCGTCGACGCCGATGCCTTCGGCTTCGCCGTAGGAGCGCTCGCGCAGCCTGCGGTACGCACGCGGAGCGGCGATCCCCAACTCGGTCGCGATGATCTCGGCGGTCTCGCGTGCCCGGGCGAGGTCGCTCGAGACGATCGAGACGGGAAGGCCGAGGTCGAGCCGGTCGCGCAGCAGCGCCGCGGTCGCGCGTGCCTGCGCGCGACCGGTGTCGTTGAGCGGGATGTCGGTCATGCCCTGGATCCGGCGGTCGCGGTTCCAATCGGTCTCGCCGTGGCGGATCAGGGTCAGCGCGGTCACACCTCGAGCCTATCCGCGCCCCGACCCGCAAGCCGCGCAGCGGCCGACGGCTCAGGTGGCACGACTCGCGGGAATGGTCACGGATATCGGCGTGTCGCGACCCCCGAGTGGGGAGGTCAATCGAGAGCCGGCAGCGAGTCGGCCAGCGCGCGCAGCACCTCGCTGGTGCCGGCGTCGATCTTGACCGTCGCCCGCGCGTCGCCGCGGGTGGCGCCGCGGTTGATGATGACGACTGGCATCCGGCGCCGCCGGGCGCGCTCGAGCAGACGGATGCCGGAATTCACGACGAGCGACGACCCCGCGACGACGAGCGCCTCGCTCGTGTGCACGAGCTGCTCAGCCTCACGGAACTTCTCGGCCGGGATGAACTCGCCGAAGAAGACGACGTCGGGCTTGAGGACGCCGCCGCAGACGCTGCACGCCGGGATGCGGAACCCCTCGACGCTCTCGGGAAGCACGTCGCCGTCAGGACCGAGGGCGACGTTCTCGGGCACCAGGATCCAGGGGTTGTCTCGCTCGACGCGCTGCGCGAGGTCGCGACGGTCGAACACCTGCCCGCAGTGGGTGCAGAACACCCGGCGCATCGTGCCGTGGAGCTCGACGACCCGTCTGCTTCCGGCGCGCACGTGGAGGCCGTCGACGTTCTGGGTCACGACGCCCGTCGCGATTCCTCGCGTCTCGAGATCGGCGACCGCCCGGTGGCCGGAGTTGGGCGCGGCGGCGGCGAACGCCCGCCATCCCAGGTGGCTGCCCACCCAGTAGCGACGCCGCGCGGCCTCGCTCGAGATGTACTGATCCACGGTCATCGGGGTCCGCACGGGCGCGCCCTGGCCGCGATAGTCGGGGATGCCGGAGTCGGTGGATACGCCGGCGCCCGTCAGCACCGCGATCCGGCGGCCCGCGAGCGCGGCGACGGCGGCGGCCACGGCATCCGTCGTCTCCGCGTCCAACGCGGTCCCGATCGTCGTGGTCACGTGGCGAACCCCCTCGGGTCGAGTGTAGGCCCGGCGGTTTTCGGGCATGTTACGCATTCTGCGAAAGTGTGACGGTGAGCATCGAACGCATCTTGGACGCCTCGGACGATCGCCTCGCCGACTACCGCGACCTGACGGATGTCGCGCTGCGGCGCGTGCGGGAGCCCGAGGAGGGCCTCTACATCGCCGAGTCGGCGAAGGTGATCGCGCGAGCGCTCGCTGCCGGCCACCGCCCGCGGTCGGTGCTGGTGCAGGAGAAGTGGCTCGACGAGATCGAGGAGCTCGTTGCGGCCCCCTCCGTGCCGGTGTACCTCGTCGAGCCCGAAGTCGCCGAGTCGCTGACCGGGTACGCCGTGCACCGCGGCGCGCTGGCCTCGATGCACCGGCCGGAGCTGCCGCCGGTCTCCGAGGTCGTCGCCGCTGCGAGGCTGGTCGTCGTGCTCGAGGACATCGTCGACCACACCAATGTGGGCGCGATCTTCCGCGCGGCCGCCGGACTCGGAGCCGATGCGGTGCTGGTGAGCCCGCGCTGCGCCGACCCGCTGTACCGCCGCAGCGTGCGGGTGAGCATGGGAACGGTGTTCCAGGTGCCGTGGACCCGGCTGCCGGAGTGGGGCGAGGCGCGCGGAGTGCTGCACGGTGCCGGCTTCGCACTCGCCGCGCTCGCGCTCGCCGACGATGCAGTGAGCCTCGACGCGTTCAGCGCGAGGCGCCCGGAGCGGGTCGCACTGCTCCTCGGTGCCGAGGGCGACGGCCTGTCTCGCCGAGCTCTCGAAGCGGCCGACACGGTGGTGACGATCCCGATGGCGGGGAGCGTGGACTCGCTCAACGTCGCGGCCGCGAGCGCCGTCGCGCTGTGGGAGCTGCGCGCGCGCTGACTCCGTGCTCTCCGGTCAGGCGCCGGGGCGGACGGTGAGCTCGGTGAGCTCCGCGTCGCGCGGCAGGTCGAGCGCCGCGAGGATCGTCGTCGCGACGGACGCAGGGTCGATCCACTGCGACGCGTCGTAGTCGGCGCCCTCCTGCTGGTGCACCTTCCGCTGCATCGGCGTGGCCGTCCGGCCGGGATACACCGTCGTGACGCGCACGTCGTTCTCGCGCTCCTCGGCGCGCACCGCGTCGGCGATCGCGCGGACGGCGAACTTGCTGGCCGCGTACGCGCCCCACTCCGGGCTCACTCGCAGTCCGGCTCCGGAGTTCACGAAGACGATCTGCCCGCGCGCGGCGCGCAGCGCCGGCAGCATGAGCCGCGTGAGCTCGGCGGGCGAGACCGCGTTGACGTTGAGCTGCTGCTGCCACGTCGTGACCGGAGTGTCGGCGACGGTGCCGAGCTCGACGACGCCGGCGACGTGGAGGAGGGAGTCCAGTCGCGGCGGAGCGCTCTGCTGGCCGAACGCCCACGACAGTCTCGTCGGCTCTGCGAGATCGCCGACCAGCGTCTGCGCGCCGGGGAATCGCTCGCGCAGCTGCGCCGCGCGCCC
>NZ_RRYE01000277.1 GCF_004010105.1 Microbacterium sp. CPCC 204701 | reverse complement strand
CGGCAGGCGCGGCGACGGACGCGGCCGCTCGGCGCTCGCGGATCGAGGCCAGGACGGCGATCTCGCGATCGCGGGTCCAGACGTCGTGACGATACTGGTGTTCGGCGGCGGTGACGAGCGAGAGCATTGTTTCCTCCGTTGGTTCCGACACAAGCAACCTACGCGGGGGTCCCGACATTGCCGCCGTCCACCGGGATGGCAGGAATCCGCCCCATCGCGGCAGTCGCGAGCCGCCGCTCAGGTCGTCCGTGCGAACCCGCGGATCAGGCCCGCCGCGCGCGCGGCATCCCGGATCATCGTCTCGTGGCCGTGCCCCTCGACCTCTTCGAGCCGCCCCCGTGGCAGCCCCTCGGCCACCCGCCGGCACCACGCCTGCGGAGCGACGATGTCGTGCTCGCCGCGCAGCACGAGCGCCGGCACGTCGACGCGCGCGAACACGTCCTCGGGCCGGTGGACGAGCATCGCCCGGAACTTCGTGCGGAGACGAGGTCCCGCCCGGAGGTACTCGCGCGTGCCGAGTGCGATGACCCGCGGGTGCTCGACGGCGATGTCGCGCAGCAGCCGCCACAGCTGCCGCGGCGCAGTGCGGGCCGACGGCTCGACGGTGGGGCCCACCAGCACGATGCCCTGGACGGTGCCGGGGTGACGGGCGGCGACTTCGAGCGCCACCTGCGCGCCCATCGAGTGCCCCACGATCACCGCAGGCGTGGTCACGCGCGCCCGCAGGTAGGCCGCCACGAGGTCGGCGTTGCGCTCGATCGTCAGCACTCGCGGCGGCTCGGGCGCTTCGCCGTAGCCCGGCAGGTCGAGCGCGATGGTCTCGCCGTCGCCGAGGTGCTTCGCGAGATCAGCGAACACGGTACGCCCCATGCCGATGCCGTGGACCAGCACGTACACCGGCGGTCCGTTCCCGCGTCGCTCCGCGACGAGCGTCGCTCCGGCGTGGGTGAATCGCTCCGGGCTCGCCATCTCACGCGCCCGGCTCGTCGCGCAGCCCGACGCGATCGGGGATGTCGAACTGCACGCGCGGCAGCCAGGTCGCCGGCTCCGGCCACGGCCGCGAGGCGGGGAGCGTCCGCAGGCGGGTGCGAAGGGCGGCACCGGATGCCTCGACCGGCAGCACGCGCGACGGCGCGTGGTGGGCGAGGGCTCCCAGCCACCAGTGCCGCCAGGTCCCCTCGATCGCCTCAGGGCCGGCGACCACGTAGTAGTCGGGCATGACGGCCTCGCCGGCGGCGAACTGGTCCAGAAGGGTCTCGACCTCCACCTCGAGCGATCCCAGGGTCGCCCGATCCTCGAACAGCTCGACCCAGGCCGCCGCCACATGCTCGAGCGGATCCGCGTCATGGACGACATAGGGCATCGAGACCGAGGCCACGAGGTGGGCGGCGACCGCCGGCTCGGCCTTACGCAGCGAGAGCGCGACGAGCGCCGGGACGTCGGCGAGGCCCGTGAGCAGCTCGTCGCTCTCGGCGCCGACGAGCGCCACGACGGTGGATCGCGGTGCGGGTTCGGGGTTGTGCGCCATATTCCACAATACGTCCGGCGCGCCGCAGCGCGGCAGACACGCCGCGCGCGGCATCCGTGTGATGCGCTACTGCGCGCCGAGCACCACGGTCGCGAGGTCCGCGCCGAACGTGAAGCGTGCGTCGACGGTGCCCCCGCGCAGCACGCCCGGCAGCCAGCGCGACGCGTCGTCCCACATGCGCGGGTAGGGCACGGCGTCGAGCGTGTACCAGCGCGGCGTGATCTCAGGGGTCTCGACCGGCTCGCCGTGCCATCTGCGGCATACGAACACGGTCGAGCGCTGCGACCACTCGGGCTTCGTCGGGAAGTGATAGTCGACCGCACCGGCTTCGTGCAGGTCGGATGCCTCGACCCGCACGCCGATCTCTTCCGCGACTTCGCGGACCGCGGCCTGGCGCGGCGCCTCGCCCGAATCGAGCTTGCCGCCGATGCCGACGACCTTGCCGCGGCCAAGGCCGGTGCGCTTGTCGCCCAGGAGCACCTCGAGGCCGTGCGGTCCGCGCCGGAGCAGATAGACGACGCAGACCTCGGGCAAGGGCATGGCACGAGGGTACGCCGGTGCGCGGGCTCGGGCTCGCCCGGCCTGTCTAGGCGGCGATGTCGGGGGACGAACGTAGCGTGTGAGCATGCGGATCCTGCACACCTCGGACTGGCACATCGGGCGGTCGTTCCACGGCCACGCCACGCTCGACCCGCTCCGCGGCGTGCTCGAGACCCTGGTGGCTCAGGTGCGGGAGCACGGCGTCGACGTCGTCATCGTCGCGGGCGACGTGTTCGACTCCGCGACGCCGGCGGCGGCCGCCTACACGCTCCTGTCGGACGTGCTGCGCGCGGTGGCGGACGCCGGGGCGACGGTGATCGTCACGAGCGGCAACCACGATTCGGCGGCGCGGCTCGGCTTCCAGGCGAGGCTGCTGCGCGACGGCGTGCACGTTGTCACCGATGCCTCGGCCGTCGGCACGCCCGTGACCGTCTCCGACCAGCACGGCCCCGTCCACTTCTACGGCATCCCGTTCCTCGAGCCGGTGCTGCTGCGCAGCGAGTGGCCCGGCGTCCGCTGCCAGGCGGACGTGCTCGCGCACGCCATGGACCTCGTGCGCGACGACCTCGGCTCGCGCGGCGGGCGGTCGGTCGCGATCGCGCACTGCTTCGCCGCGGGCGTCGAGCCCACTCCGCATCTCGAGCGCGACATCCAGCAGGGAGGACTCGACGTCGTTCCGCTGTCGACGTTCGACGGCGTGGACTACACGGCGCTCGGGCACATCCACGGCCGTCAGCAGCTGTCGCCGCGCGTTCGGTACGCCGGGGCGCCGCTGCACTACAGCTTCGGCGAGGGCGGCAAGCCGCGCGGCTCGTGGCTCGTCGAGCTTGATGCACGCGGGCTAGGTCCGGTCGAGTGGCTGCCGCTGCCGGTGCCCCGCGCGCTCTCCACGCTCACCGGGCCGCTCGACGAGCTCCTGCATGACGAGCGCTTCGCCGAGTTCGAGGGGCACTGGATCCGGGCGGAGTACACCGATGCGCTGCCGCAGCGCGATCCGATGCGGCGTCTGCTCGCGCGTTTCCCGCACTGCGCGCAGGTCTCTCACGCGCCCGTCGCCGTGCCGAGCGCAGATGCCCGCACGTACGCGCAGCGCGTGCGGTCGGCCCGCAGCGAGGCCGAGCTCGTCGACTCCTTCCTCTCGCATGTGCGCGAGGGCGAGGGCGCCAGCGCCCGCGAGGCCGAGCTGATCGCCGAGCTGCTCGACGAGCGGTCGCGGGTGGAGGCGACGGCGTGAGGCTGCATCGGCTCGAGCTGACCGGGTTCGGTCCCTTCCGCGAGCGTCAGAGCGTCGACTTCGAGGCGTTCGAGCGCGACGGGATCTTCCTCATCGCCGGGCGCACCGGCGCCGGAAAGTCGAGCATCCTCGACGGCGTGTGCTTCGCGCTGTACGGCTCGGTCCCGCGCTACGACTCGGGTGAGAAGCGGCTGCGCAGCGACTACTGCGAGCCCGACGAGCCCACCGAGGTGCGTCTGGAGTTCACGGTCGGCGAGCGCCGCTGGCGAGTGACGCGCGCTCCTGAGTATCAGCGCCCTGCGCGGCGCGGCGGAGGCCTCACCACCGAGCCGACGCGCGCCGAGCTCGAAGAGCTCGTCGACGGCGCCTGGATCGGTCGCGCGGCACGCCCGCGCGACGTCGGGCTGCTCCTCGACGAAGTGCTGGGCCTGAACGCGCAGCAGTTCCAGCAGGTGATCCTGCTCGCGCAGAACAAGTTCTCGCGCTTCCTCCTCGCGTCGGGCACCGAGCGCCAGTCGCTGCTGCGCGCGCTGTTCGGCACGCGGCGCTACGAGGAGTACGCCCGCGAGCTCGGCGACCGCAGCAAGCTCGCGCAGCGCGAGGTCGACGCGCTCGGCGAGCGTGCCCGCACGCTGCTCGAGCAGGCGGAGCGCCTGCTTCCCGCACTTGAGCCCGACGACGCCACCGCCGGTGACGCCCCCCTCGACGGCGCCGACGCGGACGCCGTTCGGCCC
>NZ_RRYE01000276.1 GCF_004010105.1 Microbacterium sp. CPCC 204701 | reverse complement strand
GGGCACGAGCGGACGCTTGCGCGCGGCCTCGCGCTCGGCGCGCGTCGGGGTCGCGCGCCCCTTGCCGCTGGGGACGCCGTTCAGCACGGTGCCCTCGGACGGTACGTCGTTGGACGAAGGAGCTGCAGGTGTCTTGGCCACGGTGATCCTCGGGACGGGAGATGGGGTGTCACTTAAGATTACCCGCATGACCTCCGAGCTCTCCCGACAGGACGCCGTGCGCGAAGCCGCGGCCTCCGGCATCCCCTCAGCCCTCGCCGATCTGGGCGCCCTCGTGCGGATCCCGTCGATCGCGTTCCCCGGCTTCGACTCCTCACAGGTGTGGCGCTGCGCGGAGGCCGTCGCGGAGCTCGTGCGGGGGATCGGGCTGTTCGAGACCGTCGAGGTCCGCACTGCGGCGGTCCCCGGCACGACGGAGCAGGGCAATCCGGCCGTGCTCGCCACGCGCGCCGCACGCAACGGCCGGCCCACGATCCTGCTCTACGCGCACCACGACGTCCAGCCCGCCGGCGACGAGGCGCTGTGGGAATCGGCGCCGTTCGAGCCCACCGTGCGCGGCGGGCGGCTGTACGGCCGCGGCGCAGCGGACGACAAGGCCGGCATCATGGCGCACATCGCAGCGCTGCGGGCGCTGAAGGATGCGGTCGGCGAGGACTTCGACCTCGGAGTGGCGCTCTTCTTCGAAGGCGAGGAGGAGGCGGGCTCGAGGTCGTTCGCACGATTCCTCTCGGACAACGCCGATGCCCTGCGCGCCGATGTCATCGTCGTCGCCGACTCAGGCAACTGGGACGAGAAGACCCCCGCGCTCACCGTGTCGCTGCGTGGCAACACGCGCTTCACGATGCGCGTGAAGACGCTCGAGCACGCGTCGCACTCCGGCATGTTCGGGGGAGCGGTGCCCGACGCGATGATGGCGACGGTCAAGCTGCTGTCGACGCTGTGGGACGACGAGGGCGCCGTGGCGGTCGAAGGACTGACCGAGCGGGATGCCGACACCCCTCCCTACAGCGAAGAGACGCTGCGCGACGAGGCCGGACTGCCGGAGGGCGTCTCGCCGATCGGGCGCGGCTCGATCCTCGGCCGCATCTGGAACAAGCCGTCGATCACGGTCACGGGCATCGACGCACCGAGCGTCGTCAACGCCTCCAACACGCTCAGCCCCGAAGTCTCCGTCGTCATCTCGGCCCGCATCGCGCCCGGGCAGACGGCCCGCGATGCCTGCGCGGCGATCGAGGCGCACCTCCACGCGCACGCGCCGTTCGGCGCGCAGCTCGAGTTCAGCGATCACGACTTCGGAGACGCGTTCCTCGTCGACACGTCCGGGTGGGCGATCGCGGCCGCCCGCGAAGCGCTTCACGAGGGGTACGGCGTGGAATCCGTCGACATCGGCGTCGGCGGCTCGATCCCGTTCATCGCGGACCTCGTGCGCGAGTTCCCGGGCGCGCAGATCCTCGTCACGGGGGTCGAGGACCCGCATGCCAAGGCGCACAGCCCGAACGAATCCCTGCACCTGGAGACCTTCCGCAACGCCGTCGTCTCGGAGGCGCTGCTGCTGGCGAAGCTCGACGGACGCACGGCGGACGCGTAGACACGCCCGTCTCGGAGCCTGCTCCCGGCGGGCGCGCGTAGAATCGAGGCATCCCGCCGCCCGAAGTGGGTTCGATCGAGTCGGGCGGCCCGTCCGGAGGAGTGCCATGACCGACACCGCACTGACGAGTGACCAGACCGTGCGCGAGCACGGCGTGCTGCTGACCGATGCGGCCGCGCTCAAGGTCAAGAACCTGCTGGAGCAGGAGGGCCGCGACGATCTGCGCCTGCGCGTCGCCGTGCAGCCGGGCGGATGCAGCGGCCTGATCTATCAGCTCTACTTCGACGAGCGGTACCTCGACGGCGACAAGGCCGTCGACTTCGACGGAGTCGAGGTCATCGTCGACGACATGAGCGTCGCGTACCTCGACGGTGCGACGATCGACTTCAAGGACACCATCTCGGAGCAGGGCTTCACCATCGACAACCCGAACGCGGCCGGCAGCTGCGCCTGCGGCGACAGCTTCCACTGAGCCGCCATCGGATCGCTAACGATCCGAGCACTTTCCGGCGGGTCCGGGCGCTGCGAACAGTGCCCGGACCCGCCGTTTTCCGTTTCCGCGACACGATCCAAGCTGGGCGCTTGGCCTGAATCGCCTGGGCGCTTGCCCTAGACTGACTGGAGTCCTGTTCGCGATCCGGAAAGGTGCACCGTGCCTTCGAAACGCCGTATCCGCTGGGCCGTTCTTCCCGTCGGGATCGCAACGGCAGCAGTCCTTGCCGGATGCACCCCGACCGAGCTCAACGGGTACCTCCCAGGCTTCGTCGAAGACGGTCCCGCGGCCACCGACAAGACCGAGATGGTCTCGGGGCTCTGGGTGAACTCGTGGATCGTGCTGCTCGCCGTCGGCGTCATCACGTGGGGCCTCATGGGCTGGGCGGCGATCGCATACCGGCGGCGCAAGGGCCAGATGGGCCTGCCGGTGCAGCTGCGGTACAACATGCCGATCGAGATCTTCTACACGATCGTGCCGCTGATCCTCGTGATCGGGTTCTTCGCGTTCACCGCCCGTGACCAGGCGATCCTCGAGACCCAGTACGAAGACCCGGATGTCGAGATCACGGCCATCGGAAAGCAGTGGTCCTGGGACTTCCAGTACAACGGCGAGAGCGACGACGACACCGTGTGGTCGATGGGCGTCCAGGCGCAGACCGACGAGCGCGGCGACGTCATCAGCGAGCTTCCGACGCTCGTGCTGCCGGTCGACCAGTCGGTGAAGATCAAGCTTCAGTCCCGTGACGTCATCCACTCGTTCTGGATCATCGACTTCCTTTACAAGAAGGACATGTACATCGGGAAGGACAACTACTGGTCGTTCACCCCGACGCGCGAGGGCACGTACGCCGGCAAGTGCGCCGAGCTGTGCGGCGAATACCACTCGATGATGCTGTTCAACGTGGACGTCGTGAGCGAAGCGGAGTACGAGGACTATCTCGACTCGCTCCGCGATGCCGGTCAGACCGGTGACATCGACGACGCGTACGACCGCCTCCAGAACCTGCCCGGCACGGGCGCGGGCACCGAGGCGTCCGAGGAAGAGGGAGACCACTGATCATGGCGACGACGCTTCCGCTCCAGGAGACGACACCGGGTCGCCCGACCACCCTGCCGCCGCGTCAGGCGGCGCTGCTCAGCGCCTCGCGCGTCGAGCAGAAGGGCAACATCATCGTCAAGTGGATCACCTCCACCGACCACAAGACGATCGGCTACCTGTACCTCATCGCCTCCGTCCTCTTCTTCCTTCTCGGGGGAGTGATGGCGCTGATCATCCGTGCGGAGCTGTTCGAGCCGGGCATGCAGATCGTGCCGACCAAGGAGCAGTACAACCAGCTGTTCACGATGCACGGCACGATCATGCTGCTGATGTTCGCGACGCCGCTGTTCGCCGGGTTCGCCAACGCGATCCTCCCGCTGCAGATCGGCGCTCCCGACGTCGCGTTCCCGCGGTTGAACGCCTTCGCCTTCTGGCTGTTCCTCTTCGGCTCGACGATCGCCGTCGCCGGGTTCCTCACGCCGCAGGGCGCCGCGTCGTTCGGGTGGTTCGCATATCAGCCTCTGGCCAGTGCGACCTTCTCACCGGGTGTGGGCGGCAATCTGTGGATGCTGGGCCTGGGGATGAGCGGTTTCGGCACGATCCTCGGTGCGGTGAACTTCATCACGACGATCATCACGATGCGTGCGCCCGGGATGACGATGTGGCGGATGCCGATCTTCTCGTGGAACACGCTGGTCACCAGCATCCTGGTGCTGCTGGCGTTCCCGGTGCTGGCGGCGGCGATCCTCGCAGCCGCCGCGGACCGTGTGCTGGGCGCCCACATCTACGACCCGCAGAACGGCGGGGTGCTGCTGTGGCAGCACCTGTTCTGGTTCTTCGGCCACCCGGAGGTGTACATCATCGCGCTGCCGTTCTTCGGCATCGTGTCGGAGATCTTCCCGGTGTTCAGCCGCAAGCCGATCTTCGGCTACAAGACGCTGAT
>NZ_RRYE01000275.1 GCF_004010105.1 Microbacterium sp. CPCC 204701 | reverse complement strand
GTGCGGGCAGCGCTCCAGGCGGTCACCGCGATGGCGGAGGGGTGGGACTCGTAGTGGCCGTCGTCCGTTACTTCGCCGCCGCACAGGAGGCGACCGGTCTCGACACCGAGCGCCGCACCGAAGCCACCCTGGGCGAGCTGCGCCGGGCCGTGTCGGCGGCTCACCCGGGGCTCGGCGGCATCCTCCCCCGGTGCGCCGTGCTCGTCGACGGCTCGCGCGTCGACGACGACACCGCTGTCGGCGCCGACGACCTCGTCGACGTGCTTCCGCCCTTCGCCGGCGGCTGAGTCAGCCGCCGAGGCCGAGCCAGGTGGCGGTGCCGTCGGACTCGACCTGCTTCTTCCACACCGGCAGGTCGGTCTTGATCGTCTCGATGAGGGTGCGGCACACCTCGAACGCCTCGGCGCGGTGCGCGGAGGCGACCGCGATCACGACCGCCACGTCACCGACCTCCAGCGTCCCCACGCGGTGCGAGACGGCGACGAGCGCCTCCGCGTGACCCACGGCAGCGGCGGCCAGCCGCGCGAGAGCTGCCTCGGCGTCGGGGTGTGCCGAGTACTCCAGCGCGACCACGGCGGTCGAGGCATCCGGATCGTGATCGCGAACGCGCCCCACGAACGTCGTCACCGCACCCATCGTCGGGTCGTCGATCGCGCGCAGGTGCGCGTCGAGGTCGAGCGGCTCGGCGCTGATCGCCGCTACCCGCACCCCACTCGTCCAGACGTCCATCAGTGGTCTCCCCCGCCGAGCTGATCGATCACGTGACGGGCGACCGACAGCACGATCGGCATCCCCGAGGCCACGCCCGAAGGTGAGCCCGGCAGATTCACGACCAGCGTGCCGTGCGGATCCACGACGCCGGCGAGACCTCGCGTGAGCATGCCCGCGGGCTTCTCGGCAGCACCCCGTCGGCGCAGCTCCTCGGCGATCCCCGGCACCGCCCGCGTCATGACGCGCGCGGTGCCCTCGGGCGTCTGATCGCGCGGGCCGACACCCGTGCCGCCGCTCGTGATGATGAGCTTCGCACCCGCCACGACCTCAACGGTCAGCGCCCGCTCCACGCTGTCGGCTCCGTCGGGCACGGCCACCGCGTCGGAGCAGTCGAAGCCGGCCTCGCGCAGCGCCGCGACGGCGATCGGGCCGCTCGCGTCCTCGCGCTCACCGGCGGCGGAGCGGTCCGAGACGGTGATGACGGCGGCTCGGATCATGCCACCAGCCTACGCACGCACGATCACACCCGACGCTCGAGCCGCACGACGACGGACTTCGAGGTCGGCGTGCCGCTGACGTCGGCGACCGAGTCGAGGGGCACCAGCACGTTCGTCTCGGGGTAGTACGCGGCGGCGTTGCCGCGAGGGGTGCGGTATGCGACCACGCGGAACTCCTCGGCGCGGCGCTCCTCGAACGCGCCGTCGGGGCGACGCCACTCCGACACGAGGTCCACGACCTCGCCGTCGGCGAACCCCAGCGCGACGATGTCCTTCGGGTTCACGAGCACCACCCGGCGCCCGCCGTGGATCCCCCGGTAGCGGTCGTCCTTGCCGTAGATGGTGGTGTTGTACTGGTCGTGCGAGCGGATGGTCTGCAGCAGCAGGCGTCCGCGCGGGATGCGCGGGTACTCCAGAGGATTCACGGTGAACCGCGCCCTGCCGTCGGGTGTCGCGAACCGGCGCGCATCGCGGGGACCGTTCGGCAGATGCAGCGTGCGACCCTTGTCGACGCGCTCCTCGTAGCCGTCGAACCCCGGCAGGACCCGCTCGATGTGCGCGCGGATGAGCGCGTAGTCCGCCTCGAGCGCCGCCCAGTCCGCGCGCGGAGGATGGGCGACAGATGACCTCGATACGCCTCCCTCGTCGGCACTCGATCCTGCGGCCTCTGCCGCCGAACCAGCCGCGGTCGCGGCATCCGTCGGCCCGGGTGCACCTGCCGCACTCGTGCGCTCCGTCATGAGATCAGGTGATGTCACCGGCGTAGGACGAATCGCGCCCGAAGCGTCCTGCGTAGGTGACATCTCCTGATCTCGCGACGAGGACAGGACGGCCCCGTCTCCGAACAGCAGCGCGCACAGCCGCGCGACGATCGCCACCTCGCTCAGCAGATCCTCCGACGGCGGCGCCAGGCGCCCGCGCGAGGCGTGCACGGCGCCCATGGAGTCCTCGACCGTCACCTTCTGCTCGCGGCCGCCGCGCTTGTCGCGGTCGGTGCGACCGAGCGTCGGCAGGATGATCGCCCGCCTCCCGGTCACGACGTGCGAGCGGTTGAGCTTCGTCGACACCTGCACCGTGAGGCCGACGCGACCCATCGCCGCCTCGACGACACGGGTGTCGGGCGTCGCCGACACGAAGTTGCCGCCCATGCCCATGAAGAACCGCACCCGTCCGTCGCGCATCGCACGAATCGCCTGTACCGTGTCGAACCCGTGCGCGCGCGGAGCGGCGAACGCGAACTCGGCGTCGAGCGCATCGAGGAACGCGGCGGACGGCTTCTCGTAGATGCCGACCGTGCGGTCGCCCTGCACATTGGAGTGTCCGCGCACCGGGCAGACGCCGGCGCCCCGGCGCCCGATGTTGCCCTGCAGCAGCAGGACGTTGACGATCTCGCGCAGCGTCGGCACCGAGTGCTTGTGCTGGGTCAGCCCCATCGCCCAGCACACGATGGTCGCCGTCGATCGCCGCACCAGCTCGCCGACGCGGCGCAGCGTCTTCTCGGGCAGCCCCGTGGCGGCCACGAACTCGCGCCACGAGGCATCCGTCAGCGCCTGCCGGTACTCGTCGAAGCCGCTCGTGTGCGCCGCGATGAACTCGTGGTCGAGAACCCCTCCGCCGCTCGCCTCGGCCTCGAGCAGGTGCTTGCCGATCGCCTGGAACAGGGCCTGGTCGCCGCCGAGGCGGATCTGCACGAAGTCGTCGGCGAGCTTGGTGCCCCCGAACGCGACCCCGCGCACGGTCTGCGGGTTCTCGAACCGCAGGAGTCCGGCTTCGGGCAGCGGGTTGACGGCCACGATCGTCGCGCCGCGCTGCTTGGCCTTCTCGAGCGCCGACAGCATGCGCGGGTGGTTCGTGCCCGGGTTCTGGCCGGCGACGATCAGCAGGTCGGCGTCGTGGATGTCGTCGATCGACACCGTGCCCTTGCCGATGCCGATGGTCTCGTTCAGCGCGGAGCCCGACGACTCGTGGCACATGTTCGAGCAGTCGGGCAGATTGTTCGTGCCGATCCCGCGGACGAGCAGCTGGTACAGGAACGCCGCCTCGTTCGACGTGCGCCCCGACGTGTAGAACACCGCCTCGTCCGGGTCGTCGAGCCTGCGCAGCTCGTCGGCGATCAGCTGCAGCGCGTCGCTCCACGAGACCGGCCGGTAATGGGATGCCCCGTCCTCGAGGATCATCGGATGCGTCAGCCGCCCCTGCTGCCCGAGCCACCAGTCGTCGTGCGAGCGGAGGTCGTCGATGGAGTGCGCCGAGAAGAACTCCGGGCCGACCCGGCGCAGCGTCGCCTCCTCGGCGACCGCCTTCGCTCCGTTCTCGCAGAACTCCGCGATGTGCCGCTTGTCCTCCTCGGGCCACGCGCAGCCGGGGCAGTCGAATCCGTCCTTCTGGTTGACCTGCCGCAGCGTCTGCACCGAGCGCGCCACGCCCATCTGCTCGTTCGCGATCTGCAGGGCGCGCAGCACCGCGGGAACGCCGACCGCGACCTTCTTCGGTCGCGCGACGTGCACGCGGGTCTCGTCGATGTCGGCAGTGGGGGGCTTCGTCGCCATGATCCCAGGCTATTCCCGCGGGGCGCCGCCGGGGTCGGCGGCTCCCATTCGACGGGAGTTCAGCAAAGGATGCCGGTCCTTCGGTCTCAGGGAAGCGACGCGCCGAGAGCGTCGAGCGCCGCGAGATCGGCCTCGGCGTCGGCGAGCACGTGGCGCGCCGACGCCGCGACCGCGAGATGCGGGTCGCCGTCGAGGATGAGGGTCACGAGCGCGATCATCCCGGCGGTCTGCTCCCGCAGGATCCCGGTGAACTCGCGCTCCGCGGCGGGCGGCGCGGCACCGGCGAGTGCGAGCTGCCGGCTCCACGACGGCATGCCGGGCATCTGCGCGTGGTCGGCACCGTGACCACC
>NZ_RRYE01000274.1 GCF_004010105.1 Microbacterium sp. CPCC 204701 | reverse complement strand
CGGCCAGCCGACGAGAGTCGGCAGGTCGCCCCCCGTCAGCTGCGGCGTGTCCATGCCGATCACGAGCGTCGGGCCGTCGCACGCGTCGAGGGCGGCGGCGATCCGCTCGTCCAGGCCGCCCGCGCCCTGCCGCATGAGCTCCCACCCCGGAGGGAGGATGGGCGCGACGTCGCCGTCGAGGCACAGCACCCGGCGGTCGACGGCGAGATCCGTCACTGTCTCGATCGTGTCGAGGAGGCTCGCCTCCGCGATCAACGCGGCCTGCGCGAGGCTGAACGGCGGATGCAGCCGGGTCTTGACCCGCCCCGGGCGGCACTCCTTCGCCATCAGCACGACCGTCGTCACCGGGCGACCTCCCGCAGCACGCGCGACATGTCGGCGATCGCGGTCGCCGTACCGCGCACCGTTCCGGTGACCTTCGACCTGCCGACGCGCGGGCGATACCGGACGTCGACCTCGGTGATGCGCCAGCCTCGCCGGGCTGCGAGCAGCACCATCTCCAGCGGGTATCCGCTGCGCCGGTCGCGCAGATCGAGGTCGCGCAGGGCGTCGCGCCGCGCCGCCCGCATCGGTCCGAGATCGTGCAGGCGTGCGCCGGTGATCGAGGTCAGCCGCGAGGCGAGATACGCATTCGCCACACGCGCGTGCAGGGGCCACGATCCGGGCTCGGGACGGCGACGGCCCAGCACGAGGTCCGCCTCGCCCGCCGCGATCGGAGCGACGACCCGCTCGAGTTCGGCCGAGTCGAACGATCCGTCGGCGTCGCAGAACGCCACGATCGGAGCACTCGCGGCACGTAGGCCCGCGTGAGCCGCCGCGCCGAACCCCCGCCGGGGCTCTGCGACGACGAACGCGCCATGCGCGGCGGCGACAGCGGCGGAGTCGTCGGTGGAGCCGTTGTCGACCACGATGGGACGCATTCCCGCCGGCAGTGCCGACAGCACGCCGGGGAGTGCCTGGGCCTCGTCCAGGCACGGGAACACGACATCCACGGCGGCGGTCATGAGTCGACGGTAGGGCGAGGCCGGTGTCGCGGTGCGGGCAAAGGATTACGAAGCGCGGACAACCGTGCGTCGCGGCGGCACCCGCCGCTGTGTGCCGGGTGCGCGGGCCTATCCTGTCGACATGTCCAGTTCCCGGGCTGCGCCGCCGACGACAGACCTGGCCGACCGCCGCGTCCTCGTCGTCGAGGACGACGCGACCGTGCGGGAGGTCGTCGGCACGTACCTGGAGGCGGCGGGGTTCATCGTCGAGGTCGCCACCGACGGGTTCGCGGCACTCGACACCATCGCCGAGCGCGCCCCCGACCTGGTCGTGCTCGACCGCATGCTGCCCGGCATCGACGGCGCCGAGGTGTGTCGCCGCATCCGCGAGACCGAGGACATCCCCGTCATCCTCCTCACCGCCCTCGGCGGCCCGGAGGATCGCGTGGGCGGGCTGGAGGCGGGAGCCGACGACTACATCGCGAAGCCGTTCTCGCCGCGGGAGCTCGTCCTGCGCGTGCAGGCGGTGATGCGCCGCAGTCTCACCGAGTTCGCACCCGAGGCGCCGTTCGACATCGGCTCGTTCCATCTCGACGCGTCGGCACGCGTCGTGGCCAAGGACGGCGGCCCCCTCGCGCTGTCCACCCGCGAGTTCGACCTGTTCGCCTTCCTGCTCAAGCACCCTCGGCGGGTATTCACGCGGGAGGAGCTTCTGCGTGCGGTGTGGGGATGGGAGTTCGGCGATCTGTCCACGGTCACGGTGACGATGCGGCGACTGCGCGAGAAGATCGAGGACGACCCCTCGCATCCTCGCCGCCTGTGCACCGTGTGGGGCGTCGGGTACCGGTTCGAGCCGGGGGAGGAGGCGGAGTGATCCCCTTTCCCGACCTCGTGTCCATCGTCGGCATCGCCCTGCTGTGCGCCGTCGTCGTCGGCGTGCTCGGGCTTCTCGCGCTGCGGCTCGCCCGCCGGTCGCCGCTGATGGTGCAGCTGCTGATCGTCGTGCTCACCGCGATGCTGTCGGTGACCAGCGGAATGATCGCCGTCGCGAACGCCATGTACCTCTCGCCGCACGACCTGCTCGTGGGCGTGTGGGTCTCGGGCAGCGCCACGATCGTCTCGCTCGCGGCCGCCGCGGTGCTGGGGCGGACCTTCACACGTCAGACGGCGCGGCTGCAGCGCTTCGCGCGTGACATCGGCGACGGCGCCCAGGTGGTCCCTCCGGCGTCCTCGGACCGGTCCGAGCTGGCGACGCTGCAGGGGGAGCTCGCCCGTGCCGGCCGCCGCCTCGAAGAGGCGCGCGCCGAGGTGGATGCCCTCGACACGTCGCGCCGCGAGCTCGTCGCGTGGATCTCGCATGACCTGCGCACGCCCCTGGCCGGACTGCGCGCGATGGCGGAGGCGCTGGAGGACGGGCTCGCCGACGATCCGCAGCGCTTCCACCGGCAGATGCGCGCGCAGGTCGACCACCTCTCGGCGCTGGTCGACGAGCTGTTCGAGCTGTCGAAGATCCAGTCCGGCCGGCTGGCGCTCACGATGGAGCCGGTGTCGCTGTACGACCTGGTCAGCGACGCGGTCGCCGAGCTCAGCGCGCTCGCCCGGGCCCATGACATCACGATCCGGGAATCGCCCAGTCCCGATCTGACGGTCGTCGGCGACGCTCGCGAGCTCGCACGCGTCGTCGCGAACCTCTTGATCAACGCCATCCAGCACTCGCCCCCGGGCAGCGAGATCTCGGTCACCACCCGCGACCTGAGCGACGGCACCGCGATGCTCTCGGTCGTCGATGCGGGCGGCGGCATCCCCGAGACCGACATGCCGAAGATCTTCCTCGCGGGCTGGCGATCGGATGCCTCGCGCACGCCCCAGCCGTCGCCCCATGTCGGCGGATCCGGACTCGGCCTCGCGATCGCCCACGGCATCGTCAAGGCGCACGAGGGCGACATCTCCGCCCGCAACGTGCCGGGCGGATGCCGGTTCGACGTCGTGCTGCCGCAGGTCGCGCTGGCGATGTGAGGACTGCGCGGCCCGGGACCCTGGACTCCCGACCCAACGCGAGGAGGACGTGCTCGGCGCAGATCGCCTCGAGCTCGCCGTGGTAGTCAGTCGGGACGGGCCTGCGCCGCCGCCCGCGCGGCGGCGGGCAGGGCGTCGACGATCCGGGCGATGGCAGCCTCGTCGTGGGCCGCAGAGACGAACCAGGCCTCGAACACCGATGGCGGCAGCGAGACGCCGTGCTCCAGCATCGCTCGGAAGAACGGCGGGTAGCGGAACGCCTCCTGCGCCTTGACGGTGTCGTAGTCGACCGGCGGCTCGGCGGCGAACTGGATCGAGAAGAGGTTTCCCGAGCGCTGCAGCACGTGCGTCACGCCGGCCTCGGCAAGGGCGGATGCCGCGGCATCGGCGATCTTCGTCGCCGCGGCGTCGATGCGGGCATAGGCCCCGGAGTCGAGGTGGTCGAGCGTGGTGCGCCCAGCCGCGACCGCGAGCGGATTGCCGCTGAGCGTCCCCGCCTGGTACACCGGTCCGAGGGGCGCGAGCAGCTCCATGATCGCGGCGGCGCCGCCGATCGCGGCGAGCGGGAGCCCGCCGCCGACGACCTTGCCGAACGTGATGAGGTCGGGCGAGAACGGCACCGGGTCGATGCCGTACCAGCCGGCCGGGCCCACCCGGAAGCCGGTGAGCACCTCGTCGAGGATGAGCAGCGCGCCGTGCGCGTGCGCGATGTCGGCGAGAGCGGCGTTGAACCCGTCCGCCGGCGGCACGATGCCCATGTTGGCCGGGGCGGCCTCGACGATGACGGCGGCGATCTGATCGCCGCGCGCCGCGAACACCTCGCGCACCGCATCGACATCGTTGTAGGCGATCACGAGCGTCTGCGCCGCGATCGCGGCGGGAACGCCCGCCGAGCCCGGCATGGCGAGCGTCGCGACGCCCGAGCCCGCCTCGGCGAGGAGGCCGTCGGAGTGCCCGTGGTAGTGGCCGGCGAACTTCACGACGAGGTCGCGGCCGGTCGCGCCGCGCGCGAGGCGGATCGCCGTCATCGTCGCCTCGGTGCCCGTGGAGACGAGCCGCACGCGCTCGACCGGGGTCGCGACGCCGTCCCGGGTCACCCGCGCGGCGATCA
>NZ_RRYE01000273.1 GCF_004010105.1 Microbacterium sp. CPCC 204701 | reverse complement strand
GGCGGCACGGCGGTCGGCGTCGCCGGGTCGCGCCCGGCGTCGACGTCTTCGAGGTACTCGCGGATGACCGACAGCGGCAGGTAGTGGTCGCGCTGCAGCGTGAGCGCGAGCCGCAGGCGCTCGAGGTCGGCCTGCGAGAACTTGCGGTACCCCGACTCGGTGCGCGTCGGCGCGACGATGCCCTGCACCTCGAGGAAGCGCAGCTTGCTGGAAGTGAGCGACGGGAACTCCGGCGACAGCCGCGCGAGCACCTGGCCGATGCTCAGAAGACCCGCGGACGCCGAGCGTTCGCGGGCGGATGCGCTGGGCATCAGGCGTCCGCCGCCTGCCGGAGGTCGGCGGGTGACACGAAGAAGTTCAGGCGGAACTTGCCGACCCGCACCTCGGCGCCATTGCTGAGGGTCGCACGGTCGACGCGTTCGCCGTTGACGTACGTGCCGTTGAGCGAGCGCTGATCGACCAGCTCGAACGCGGTGCCCGTGCGCGTGATCTCGGCGTGGCGTCGCGACACGGTGACGTCGTCGAAGAAGATGTCGGCTTCGGGATGCCGGCCCACTGTCGTCACGTCGGTGTCGAGCAGGTAGCGGGCGCCGGCAGTCGGCCCGGAGCGCACCAGCAGCAGCGCAGCCCCCGAGGGGAGCGCGTCGATCGACTCGAGCTCGGCTTCGCCCAGTTCGCTGCCGAACGGCACGAACGACAGGTCGGAGTCGTGCCCGAACGTCTGGGTCGTATCGGCGCCACGGTCGGACTCGCGCGCGTCGGCCCCGGCAGCCCGGCGGATGTCTCCCTGGTCGGGTCGGCGGTCGTCGTCCACGGTGCTCCTCCTTCGACAGCCCAGCCTATCCGATCGCCCGGCCCGCGGAAGAGCCGGATTCCGACTCGGGCGCGTCGGCCGCGATCGCGCTGCGCGCCCCCAGTGTTTCGCCGCGTGTCACGCGGAATGCCGCGGCGAGAGGACCGGTTCTAGCCTGGCTGGACCGTCCGGGCGGAGCGATTCCGCCGAGGATCCGACCGAGATGGAGCCGACCATGTCCACCCCGCGCCGCCACATCCCGCCCCTCGAGGTGCGCGAGCGTGTGGCGTGCATGTGCGACCACGAAGACGCCTGCACCTCTTTCGCGCCGGGCCACGCCCTCCACCTCATCCAGGCGCGCCTGGCCGCCGCGACCCCGTCGGACTGGGCCGACGCGATCGTCGAGGCATCAGACCCGGGCTCGGGCTTCCTGATCGTGCGGACGCTCACCGGCGCCGACCCGGTGTCGCTGTGGAACGGCACGGGCGCAGCTGCGCACGCGGCACCGGGGACCCCGGTCGCCCTCCACGAGCGCTACGACGTGCTCGCTGTGGGCGGCACGCGCTTCAACGTCCTCCGCGGCTGACACTTCCATGGGCTCGTCGCCGGGGATCCGCCGGAGCACGAGAAAGGCGACGAGCTCAGCCCATCGCCATCATCGAATTCTTCATCGCCGTGCAGGCATCCATGCACGCCTGGCAGGCCTGAGCGCACATCTTGCAGACCTCGCTGTGGTCGGCGTGCTCCATGCACTCGTCCATGCAGAGCCGGCACATGGCGATGCAGGCGTCGAGCATCGACATCATCACGGCCGGGTTCATGCCCTGCGGGCGCATCATGGCGCGCATCATCGTGTTGCACATGTCCGCGCAGTTCATGCACGCGGGCGCGCACGACATCATCTGCGTGGAGCACACCGTGCATGCCTGCTCGCACGCCGAGCAGGCATCCATACACGCCTGCATGACCGACATGTCCATGGTCTCCATGCCGGGCATCGACATCATGTCCTTCGACATGGCGCCCATCATCATGGCGTCCATCTCCACCGTCCTTCCGCTGTCCGGTCGGCGGGGCAGGTGCTCCCGCCTGCGGCCATGCTAAGCCTGGCGGGCTGCGGATCGTAGGGCCGGTTAGGCTCGATCGCGTGATGTCACGAACATTTCACGATGCTCGCCACGCCCGTCTCGTCGCGCTCGTCGTGGGGCTCCTGTTGGCCGCCCTCACCGTGCTGGCCACGGCGTCGCCCGCCCACGCGCATGACGAGCTCCTGGGCAGCGATCCCGCAGCCAAGAGCACGGTCGACGCGCTTCCCGCACAGCTGCGACTCACCTTCAGCGGCGTGATCGCCACCGAGGAGCGGGCATCCGAAGTGCAGGTGACGGATGCCTCGGGCGTAACGCTCACCGACGGCGCACCGACTGCGCAGGACAACGTGCTCACCCAGCCGCTCGCGGGCGAGGCATCCGGCACCGTCACGGTGCTGTGGAAGGTCGTCTCGAGCGATGGACACCCGATCTCGGGCGAGTTCTCGTTCACTGTCGCGGGCGCGCCGGCGCCCACGGCCGAGCCGGACGAACCGGCTCCGACCCGGACCGCGACGCCGACGCCGACCCTCATCGACGACATGACGGACGACCCGGTCGAGACGCCGCTCGTAGGTCTCATCCCGGTGCTTCTCGCCGCCGGTGTCGCCGCGGTCGTGATCGCCCTCGTCGTCTCCGCCCGCCGACGCCGGAGCGGCCCCTCCGGACCCGGCTCCGAGCCTCCTGCCGACCAGTAGGCTTTTACACATGCCTCACTACGACGTCGCCATCCTCGGCGCGGGCCCCGGCGGGTACGTCGCGGCCGTGCGTGCCGCACAGCTCGGCCTCACGGTCGCGATCATCGAAGAGAAGTACTGGGGCGGTGTCTGCCTCAACGTCGGCTGCATCCCCTCGAAGGCTCTGCTGAAGAACGCCGACCTCGCGCATCAGTTCCATCACAAGGCCGACCTGTTCGGCATCTCGGGCGACGTGCACTTCGACTTCGGCGTGGCGTGGGATCGCAGCCGCAAGGTCGCCGACACCCACGTCAAGGGCATCCACTACCTGATGAAGAAGAACAAGGTCACCGAGTACGAGGGGCGCGGCACCTTCACCGGGCCCAACGCGATCAGCGTGGCCAAGGCCGACGGCTCCACCGAGGACGTCACCTTCGACAACGCCATCATCGCGACCGGCTCGAGGGTGCGCCTGCTCCCGGGCGTCACGCTGAGCGACAACGTCGTGACCTACGAGGAGCAGATCCTCTCGCGCGAGCTTCCGACCTCCATCGTGATCGTCGGAGCCGGCGCGATCGGCATGGAGTTCGGGTTCGTCATGGCGAACTACGGCGTCAAGGTGACGATCATCGAGTTCCTCGACCGTGCGCTTCCCAATGAGGACGCCGACGTCTCGAAGGAGATCGCGAAGCAGTACAAGTCGTACGGAGTCGACATCCTCACCTCGACCAAGGTCGAGACGGTCACCGACCACGGCGACCGCGTCACCGTGACCTACACACCGGCGGCCGGCGGCGAGACCCAGTCCATCGACGCCGACAAGGTGCTCATGTCGATCGGCTTCGCGGCGAACGTGGAGGGCTTCGGCCTCGAGAGCACCGGCGTGAAGCTCACCGAGCGCGGTGCCATCGACATCGACGACCACATGCGCACGAACGTGCCGCACATCTACGCGATCGGCGACGTCACCGCGAAGCTGCAGCTCGCCCACGTGGCCGAGGCGCAGGGCGTGGTCGCGGCCGAGACGATCGGCAAGGCCGAGACGATGACCCTCGGCGACTACCGCATGATGCCGCGCGCGACGTTCTGCTCGCCGCAGGTCGCCTCGTTCGGCCTCACCGAGCAGCAGGCGCGCGACGCCGGCTACGACGTCAAGGTCGCGAAGTTCCCGTTCTCGGCGAACGGCAAGGCCAACGGCCTCGGCGAGGCGATCGGCTTCGTCAAGCTCATCGCCGACGGCGAGCACCTCGAGCTGCTGGGCGGCCACCTGATCGGACCGGACGTCTCGGAGCTTCTGCCCGAGCTCACGCTCGCGCAGAAGTGGGACCTCACCGCTCTCGAGGCGGCGCGCAACGTCCACACGCACCCGACGCTGTCGGAGGCCGTGCAGGAGGCCTTCCACGGTCTCGCCGGCCACATGATCAACCTCTGACGCCACCCTCGCGAGGCGAGACGGTCAGTGGCCGAGGGCTCGCGCGAGCTTCGAATCGGATGCCGCGGGCCGCGCACCGGCGGTGAGCGCGGCCTCTGCGACCGCGGCGAAGAACGCCGCGCGCGCGTCGGGGTCTGCCGGGGCGGCGGGGCCGAGCTCG
>NZ_RRYE01000272.1 GCF_004010105.1 Microbacterium sp. CPCC 204701 | reverse complement strand
CGCCGCCGCCGCGATCAAGGCGGAGCTGCGCGAGCGCGTCGCCGCGCTCGCCGAGCGCGGCGTCGTGCCCGGCATCGCCACCGTGCTCGTCGGCGCCGACCCCGCCTCGCAGCTCTACGTCGGCATGAAGCATCGCGAGTCCGAGGCCATCGGCATGAACTCGATCCAGCGAGAGCTGCCGGCCGATGCCACCCAGGCCGACGTCGAGGCGCTCATCGACGAGCTGAACGCCGACCCCGCGTGCCACGGCTACATCGTGCAGCTTCCGCTGCCGAAGCACCTCGACACCGACGCGATCCTCGAGCGCATCGACCCCGCGAAGGATGCCGACGGCCTGCACCCGACGAACCTCGGACGCCTCGTGCTGAACGTCAACGCGCCGATCACGACGCCGCTGCCGTGCACGCCGCGCGGCGTGATCGAGCTGCTCCTTCGCCACGATTACGACCTCAAGGGCAAAGACGTGGTCGTCGTCGGTCGCGGCGTCACCATCGGCCGCTCGATCGGGCTGCTGCTGACGCGTCGCGAGATCAACGCGACCGTGACGCTCACCCACACCGGCACGGCCGACCTGTCGCACCACCTGCGCCAGGCCGACGTGATCGTGGCGGCCGCGGGCGTCAAGCACATCGTCCGCGCCGAGGACGTCAAGCCCGGCGCCGCGGTTCTCGATGTCGGCGTGACGCGCGAACACGACCCCGACACGGGCAAGTCCAAGGTCCACGGGGATGTCCACCCCGACGTCGCCGAGGTCGCCGGCTTCCTTTCGCCGAACCCCGGGGGAGTGGGCCCGATGACGGTGGCGCTCCTCATGACGAACGTCGTCGAGGCCGCGGAGCGCACCGAGGACTGAGGCATCCCGCTCCGGGCGAGGACCCGGTGCCGCAGCTCAGGCGGGGATGGGCAGGGGCGTGCTGCGCGCACGGCGGTCGCGGCATCTCGCGCCCCGAACGAGGCCATCGCGTGCACCGGGCGCTCGCGATCAGGCCCGCTGCGGCAGCGCACCTCCGACAGCCGGGTGACGGCGCGCACTTCGACGCCGCCGTTCTCCAGGGTCGCATTGCTCAGGGCTAGAGGGCGTGTCCACTCGTTGACATCAGTCGGGCGACTGCTCAACCCTTGCCGAGCTCGTCGAGCATGCGGCGCTGCTCGTCGGTGAGACCGTCGTCGAGCTCGCGGCGGCCGGCCGCGGCGCCGGGGGTGGGTGGCACGGCGGGAGCCGCGGCATCCGTCGTCATCGTCCTGCCGCCGGTGGCCTTGTCGTACAGAGCGCCGGCGTGCGACTCGACGCGGTCGTCGATCGCGTCGTAGATCGCCCAGCCGATCAGGAGGAGGACCGGGGGCAGCACGTAGCCCCAGAAGGCGCCGAAGAAGCCGCCGCCGATCGACACGCCCGACAGCAGCACCGTGCCGATCCACACGAGGAGGGCGACGGCGAACGCGATCAGCAGCTCGACGAGCTTCTCGCCTGCCCGGCCGCGCTTGGCCGCCATCGAACGGAACCACGTCTCGACGAGCGGCTTGATCCAGATGACGAGCGCCGTCATCACGATGCCCGCCCACAGCGCCGCCCATCCCACGCGGGCCGGGGTGAGCCAGCCCACGACGAGCAGCACCACGACGTTGAACACGAGCAGCGACACGAACCGCACGACCCATTTCTTCATGGGTTCACTGTGCCACGTCCCACTCTCTGGCGGCGAGTGACCCGCGTTGCACTTCGCGGCGCACGCGGCTGCGGAACGCGCAGCGCGCCGCGAACTGCAGCGCTCACCCGCGAACGTGAGGGGGATGCCGAGCCGCCGCTCGCTCGCGTCAGTACGAGGCGCGCTCGGAATCGGAGCCGGCGGGGATGAAGCGGGCCGCGAGGGCCTCGGAGCCGCGCGCGAGGAGGGCGACATCGGCGCCCACGAGCACGAACGACGCGCCCGCCTGGAGGTAGGCGTCGGCGGCCGCCGGGTCGAAGGCGTTGACGCCGACGGGCTTGCCCGCCGCACGCACCGCCTCGAAGGTGCGCAGCGCCGCACCCACGACATCCGGATGCGTCTGCTGACCGAGCAGCCCCATCGACGCGGCGAGGTCGCTCGGCCCGACGAAGACGCCGTCGACGCCGTCGACCGCGGCGATCTCGGCCGCGGACGCGACGCCCGCGGTCGTCTCGATCTGCACGAACAGCGAGACGTGCGCATCGGCGTCCGCGAGGTAGTCGTCGACGCGGTTCCAGCGGGCCGACCGCGCGAGGGCCGAGCCCACGCCGCGCGTTCCCCGCGGGGGATAGCGCACGGCCGCGACGGCGGCCTCGGCATCCGCCCTCGACGACACCATCGGCACGAGCAGGTTCTGGGCTCCGAGGTCGAGCACCTGCTTGATCGTCACGACGTCGCCGATCGGCACCCGCACGACCGGCGTCACCGGATAGGCGGCGACGGCCTGCAGCTGCGCGAGCACCGAATCGAGGCCGTTCGGGGAGTGCTCCATGTCGATGAGCACCCAGTCCAGGCCCGAGCCGGCGCAGATCTCGGCGACGAGCGGCGAGCCCGAGCACACCCACATCCCCGCGAGGGGACGGGTGGCGTCGGCCAGCGCGTCGCGGAACGTCGGCGTCAGACGAAGCGACACTCGATCACCCCCATCGGCCCGTAGTCGCACCTGACGCTATCGCCTCGCGCGACCCACATGGGGCGTGTGAAGGAGCCGGCGAGGATGATCTCGCCCGCCTCGAGCCGCGCGCCGTGCTGCGCGAACTTGTTCGCGAGCCACGCGACGCCGGTCGCCGGGTGTCCGAGCACGCCGGCGGCGACGCCGGTCTCTTCGATCTCGCCGTTGCGGGAGAGCACGCCGGGCACCCAGCGCAGCTCGATCTAGTCGGGGCGCTTGCGGACGGTGCCGAGCACCATCGCGCCGTAGGCGGCGTTGTCGGCGATCGTGTCGACGATCGTGCGGCCGTCGAGCTCGACGTGGGAGTTCAGCACCTCGAGCGCCGGCACCGCGTAGTCGATCGCGGCGAGGGCGTCGTCGAGCGTGCAGTCCGGCCCCTCGAGCGGAGTCTTCAGGACGAACGCGAGCTCGACCTCGACGCGCACGTTCGAGAACCGCTCGACAGGGATCTCGGCGCCCGACTCGTAGACGGTGTCGTCGAACATCACGCCGTAGTCGGGCTCCGTGATCCCCGTCGCCTGCTGCATCGCCTTGGACGTCAGACCGATCTTGCGGCCGACGAGACGCCGGCCGGCTGCGAGCATCCGGTCGCGCCACACGCCCTGGATCGCGTACGAGTCCTCGACCGTCGCGTCGGGGTGCCGTGCGGTGATGCGCGGGATCACCGAGTGCGTGCGGTCGGCCTCGGCGAGCTCGTCCGCGAGCGCCGCGACCTGCGCGGGTGTCAGCATCCTGCCTCCTTCGTCGTGCCGGGTGAAAGCGCCGGGCTCGAACCCGCCGATCCGGCCGGTCTTGCACCTGTTCGGTCGATCGAGCCCGCCGTCCTCACCGCCGGGCTCCTACAGCTGGTGGCCGAGCTTGTACTCGCCCTGCTTCCAGCTGGGCAGCTCCTCGTCCTTCTCCTGCGGGCGGGTGTACGAGAAGCCGTCGGCGCCGATCGTCACCGCCATCTCGGACTCGTCGGTGCGCGCGGCGACCGGCTGCGGGTTGCCGTCGAGATCGAGCACGAGCGACGCCTCGGTGTACCACGACGGCACGACGGGGTTGCCCCACCAGTCGCGGCGCTGGTTGTCGTGCACGTCCCACGTGACCACCGGGTTGTCGGGGTCGCCGGTGTAGTAGTCCTGCGTGTAGATCTCTACGCGGTGGCCGTCGGGGTCGCGCAGGTACAGGTAGAACGCGTTCGACACGCCGTGGCGGCCGGGGCCGCGCTCGATCGCGTCCGAGCGGCGCAGCGCTCCGAGCTTGTCGCAGATCGCGAGGATGTTGTGCTTCTCGTGCGTCGAGAAGGCGACGTGGTGCATGCGGGGACCGTCGCCGCCGGTCATTGCGGTGTCGTGCACGGTGGGCTTGCGGCGCATCCACGCGGCGTACACGGTTCCCGTGTCGTCCTGGATGTCTTCGGTGACGCGGAAGCCGAGGTCCTGCATGAATTTCACCGCGCGCGGCACGTCGGGCGTCACCTGGTTGAAGTGGTCGAGGCGCACGAGGGCGCCCGG
>NZ_RRYE01000271.1 GCF_004010105.1 Microbacterium sp. CPCC 204701 | reverse complement strand
GCCGTTGACGAGGTCGAGGAAGACCTCCTCGAGCGCGGGGCCGCGGCGGTGAAGCGACGACAGGGCGACACCGCCGGCCGCGGCCGCTGCGCCGACGGCCGCGGGCTCGACACCGCGGACGGTGAGACCCGAGCGCAGCACCTCGAACGGGACGCCCGCAGCCTGCAGCGCCGTGGTGAGCGCGGAGCGGTCGGGCGCATCGACGATCGTGGCGTACTCCGACGGGTCGGACAGCTCGTCGAGCGAGCCCTGGAACACCAGCCGCCCCAGCGAGATGATCAGCAGCGCGTCGGCGGTCTGCTGCACTTCGGCGAGCAGGTGCGACGAGACGAGCACCGTGCGCCCCTCTCGGGCGAGATCGCGCAGGAACCCGCGCATCCAGCGGATGCCCTCGGGGTCGAGGCCGTTCGCCGGCTCGTCGAGCACGAGCACGCCCGGATCGCCCAGCAGCGCGTACGCGAGACCGAGGCGCTGGCGCATGCCGAGCGAGAAGCCGCCGACCTTGCGGCCCGCGGCATCCGTCAACCCCACGAGACCGAGCACCTCGTCGACGCGACGGTCCGGGATCCGCGCCGCCTGCGCGTACACCTTCAGGTGCGCCGCGGCCGTGCGCCCGGGATGGAAGCTGGATGCCTCGAGCACCGCGCCGACGGTCTGCAGCGGATGCGCCAGATCGGCGTAGCGCCTGCCGCCGATCGTGGCATGGCCCTCGGTCGCGCGGACGAGGCCCAGGAGGATCCGCAGGGTGGTCGTCTTGCCGGCGCCGTTGGGTCCCAGGAATCCGGTCACCCGACCCGGCTCGATGTGGGCGGTGAGCCCGGAGACCGCTGTGATGGCGCCGAAGCGTTTGGTGACACCTGAGAATTCCAGCGATTGGCCGTCGGGCATGCCGAACCCTCTCGTCCTTGTGAGCAGTTCTCCCCATCTTTGCGGAAATCCGCGCTCTGCCGCACAAGATTCTCGCCACAGCGCGCCGTGGCGCCCGCAGCACGCCCGGTAACCTTGCGATCGTGACCGACGCCGCCGAGCCGACCGAGCCGCCTGTCCTCGTCCGCGCGAGCGGCGGACTCGGGCGGCTCACGCTCAACCGGCCGCGGGCGATCAACGCGCTCGACCTCGACATGATCCACCTGCTGCACGCGGCGCTCGACGCGTGGGAACGCGACACCGAGGTCGACATCGTCGTGCTCGACGGCGCGGGCGGGCGCGGGCTCTGCGCGGGTGGCGACGTGCGCGGGCTCGCGGAACGCGTCACCGGCGGCCAGTCCGAGGAGTCGGCGGTGTTCTTCCGCGACGAGTACGCGCTCAACGCCCGCATCGCGGAGTACCCCAAGACGATCGTGGCACTCGCCGACGGCATCACGATGGGCGGCGGGATCGGCCTGGCCGGCCACGCCGCGATCCGCATCGTCACCGAGCGCTCGAAGCTCGCGATGCCCGAGACCCGCATCGGCTTCACTCCCGACGTCGGCGGCACGTGGCTGCTCGCGCATGCGCCGGGTCGCCTCGGCGAGTACCTCGGGCTGACCGGCGCGACGATGGATGCCTCCGACGCGATCTACGCCGGATTCGCCGACCACTTCGTTCCCTCCGACAACCTCGACGGCCTCCGCGATGCGCTCGAGACCAGGGCCGATCCGTCGAGCCCCACCGAGCTCGTGCTCCTGTTCGACGAGACCCCGTCGCCGCCAGGCCTCGCCGCGGCGCGCGTGTGGATCGACGACGCCTTCGCCGCCGACACGGTCTCGGAGATCATCGAGCGGCTGCGAGCGCGCCCCGAGGCAGAGGCAGCCGCCACCGCCGACCTGCTCGGCGAGCTGTCGCCGACGGGGCTCGCCGTGACGCTCGCGTCCGTGCGCCGCTCGCGCGAGCTCCCGGGTCTGCGCGACGCGCTGGAGCAGGAGTACGGGCTCGTGATGTGGTTCGCGACGAGCCAGCCCGACCTTCCCGAGGGCATCCGCGCGCAGGTGATCGACAAGGACCGCTCGCCGCGCTGGCAGCCCGCGACCCTGGCCGAGCTGGATCCGCAGGTCGCGGCATCCGCCCTCGCCTTCCGTCACGACCCGCCGCTCTGGGGCTGACGAGGACCGCCGTGACCGACGACGAGCCGCACCGCCGCGCGTACTCGATCGGGATCGCGGTCGACTGGTTCTTCTTCGTCTTCGCGGGCGTCGCGGCGCTGTGGCTCGCCTACCTCAGCTTCACCGAGACGTTCACGGTCGGCTGGTGGGGCATCCCGTTCTTCATCGCGTTCTGGGTGCTGCTCGCCTACCTCGTGCTGCCGCGGCTGCACCGCATCCTCACGACCATCTACGTGCCCGACTACTTCATCGGGCGCACGCGTACCAGTGACGGACTGCTCGGCGATCCCGTGAACCTCGCGTTCCTCGGCACCGGCGAGCAGATCGAGACCGCGATGCAGGGTGCAGGCTGGACGAAGGCCGACCCGGTGACCTTGGCGTCGTCGTGGCGCATCATCACGTCGACCCTGACGCGGCGCAGCTATCACGAAGCACCGGTGAGCCCGCTGTTCCTGTTCGGGCACCAGCAGGACTTCGCCTACCAGCAGGAGGTCGACGGCAACCCCGCCCAGCGCCATCACGTGCGCTTCTGGCGGTGCCCCGACGGCTGGCTGCTGCCGGGCGGGCGCCGCGTCGACTGGCTCGCCGCCGGCACCTTCGACACCAGCGTCGGGCTGTCGCTGTTCACGCTGCAGGTGACCCATCGCATCGACGCCGACACCGATGTCGAGCGCGACCACATCGTCAAGACCGTGACGGATGCCGATCCCCGCGTCGCCGTGGACGTCATCGCCGACTTCGCCACCGGCTATCACGCGCGCAACGGCGGCGGCGACAGCATCCGCACCGACGGTGACCTGCCGATCGTCGACGTGCGCGCCGTCGAGGCGGTGACGGCATGACGAGCGACGAGTCGCAGACCCCGGTGCCGCACAAGCGGCCGGCGTTCGAGCCGCCCGGGCGCCTGCTGAAGCCGACGGGCTACCACCCCGACATGCGCCGCCCGCCGACCATCGTCGCCGGTGCCGGGCTCGTCCTGCTGCGGGTCGTCGCGGGGGTCGCCGTGCTCGTCGGCATCGCGGTCGGCTGGGACGCGATCCTCTCCGACCCCGACTCCGCGCTCGAGGGCTTCGACCCCAGCCCGGCGGGGTCGCAGGCGGCGCTGTGGTTCGTGCTCGCGGCCGGCAGCACCGTGCTGCTGATCGACCTGCTGCTGGCGATCCTCGTGTTCCGCGGGCACAACTGGGCCCGCGTGATCGTCATGATCATCTCGGCCGGGTCGATCAGCATCCTGTTCTTCGCGTGGTGGGCGCAGGGGCAGGAGATCAAGGTCGAGGGCACGTTCCTGTCGCTGAGCCTCGACATCCTGCTGCTGCTGGCATTGTCGAGCCGCAGCGCGGCGGCGTACGCGCGCCGCTATGAGAGGCGCCGACCCGCGCACCTCAGTCGGTGACGTAGCCTGAATCCCGCTGGGATCGCTGGAGCCGGGGAGGGTGCGTGTTCGACAGTCCACTGTCGGCTTCGGCCTACGAGGTGCTCATGGTCGAGCCCGAGGCCGACGAAGAGACCCTGCGCAAGGCGTACCGCCTGCGGCTGCGGCAGACCCACCCCGACACCGGCGGCGATGCGGCCCTGTTCGTCCAGGTGCAGCGCGCGTGGGAGCTCGTCGGAACGCCCGAAGCGCGCGCCGCGTACGACCGCGGGCACGGGTTCGGCGAGGCTCCGGCGCCCGAATGGTCGGGCTGGCGCCCTCCTGCTGCGCGAGCCGATACGCGTCCGCGCGCGCGATCGTACGGGCACCCCGGCGGGTGGCGCCGCGAGCGGTACCTCACGCTGATCCGCGAGTGGGCAGGACGCGGCGTGACGATCGAAGACCCCTACGACCCCGCGCTCGTCCGCTCCGCCCCGCACCACCTGCGGCGACTGCTCGCCGATGCGCTCGCCGAGGAGGCCACCGCCCGCATCGTGGCCGACCTCGGCATGGGCTACACCGTGTGGCACGACGTCGCGGCCGCCGGCCGAGGCACCGACCCGGAGGCCAAGATCGACCACATCGTGCTCGGCCCGAGCGGGCTCTACGGCGTGCTGTCCGAAGACTTCGGCGGCCCGGTGCGCGTGCGCCGCGGCGAGTTCGTCGGCGACGGCGTGCCGGGCG
>NZ_RRYE01000270.1 GCF_004010105.1 Microbacterium sp. CPCC 204701 | reverse complement strand
CGCGCGGTTCCGCGTGAGCCCGAGCGCACGCGGAACGGCCCGCGGTCCGAAGACCGCGGGCCGTTCGCAGCGGGCGGCTCAGGAGCCGCAGTTGACCGCCGGGTAGGCGACCGTCCCTTCGTAGGTCGCGTCCCCGGCCGAGCCGGTCACGGTGACCTCGCCGGCCACGACCCCGAGCGCCCGCGTCGCGAACGTCGAGGTGGCCGCCGTGCCCGGGGCGACCCCGCTGAGCGTCTTCGAGCCGAACGCGGTCCGCACCGTCACGTCGGCCGCGACGTCGTCGGCGTTGCGCACCGACACCGCGAGGTACGTCTTGCCCGCCACGCAGCGCTGGCTCACGGTCGGCTGCAGATCGAGACCGTCGGCGACGAGCGTCGGCAGCTCGACCGTGACGTGCTCTTCGACGTTGCCCGCGGCATCCTGCGCCTGCACGTGGACGTAACGCGGCTCGGTCGTCAGCTGCACCGAGAACGGCTCCTCGTACGTGGCGTACATGTTGTTCGTCTCGCCGGTCGGCGACGGGTCGGGACCATCCGACCAGACCGTCCGGGTGACGCCCGAGCCCGGCTGCGCGTCGGACGGCGTGAGAGTCACGGTCACCGACGTGCCGTCGACCACGATCCAGTCGATGCCGGTCTGCGGCGCGACGGTGTCGACCTTGATGGACTCGGATGCCTCGCCGACCGCACCGTCCTCGCTCGTTGCGCGAGCGCCGATGGTGACCTCGCCCTGCGCATCCACGGTGAACGGCTGACTGTAGGCCTGCCAGGTCGCGCCGTCGAGGGTGTACTCGATGCTCGCCACCGGGCTCGCCGTCTCGTCGGCCGTGATCGTGACGCTCGGAGCGGTCGTGTACCACCCCGAGCCCTGGGGCGCGGAGTCGAGCTCGATCGCGACGATCGGCTCGGCCTGCGTCAGCGGCTCGACGACGAACACGGTCGCCACGGCACCGGGCTCGTAGCCGGCCACGGCGCCCTCGACGTCGAAGATCGCGTCTGCCTCCGCGTAGGACGCCGGGTCGATCGCGGCCCACTCGACGTCGACCGAGCTGCTGGCCGTGCCGTCGTCGTAGGTGGCACGCACGGTGTCGGGAAGCACCGGCTCGACGCCGGGCGTCGTGATCGTGGCGGTGTAATCGACGGCGTCGATCGCCTCTGACAGCGCTTCGGCGACGAACACCGTGGCCGCGACCGTCTGCCCGTCATACCCCGCGGGGTCGCCGACGACCTCGAACTCTCCGGCCGTCGCGTAGTTCGACGCGGCGATCGCAGCCCATTCGACGTCGACATAGGTCAGCGGTCCGTCCTCGCCGATGACCCACACCCGATCGGGCAGCACCGGCGCGGTGCCGGTGAGCGTTCGCACCGCGACGCGCTCCGAGTCGAGGAACGCGTTCGGGTCCTCGGGATCGGGATCGACCACCGGCGCGTTGATGCCCCACACCTCCCACTCGATGACGCTCGTGGCTTTGCGCTGGCCGTCGAACACCACCCGGTCGAGCACGAGGCGCACGCCCGTCGTGGTGACCGCGTCGAAGGTCGCCTGCACGGGCGGCAGCGACGACACCGGGTTCGCGGTGTCGAGCACGGGAAGCGGGTACTCAAGCCCGGCTCCCGACACCGGCGCCCACTCCCCCGAGAGGGTGCGGTACTCGACCTTCCACGCGGCGGGGATCATGACGCCCGCGTCGCCGGTGATGCGGTTCTGCCACAGGTAGAGCTTCGACGAGCTCACCGTGACCGGCCGCTCCCAGGTGTAGGTGGCGATGTCCTGCGTCGGGTTGCCGGGGGCACCCCACGTACCCCACATCTGGGTGTACGTATTGGTCGGCGCGACGTTCCCGTTGTTCAGCGCGGCCGCCGAGTTCCACCCGGTGACGTAGCTCACCTCCACCGCGGGCGCGTTCTCACCGGACGCGAGGGCGACGTTGAAGGGCTCCTCGGCGGCAGTCGCCGGCGCCGAGACGGCAGCCGCGCCCGAGAGCGCCAGCGTCACCGCGACGGCCGCGGCGATCCTCTTCACGCCGGACCTGCCGGAACGAAGCGTGTGCATGGATGTCCTCTCCGTGTTGTTCGGCATGTCAGACCGCCGTGTCGATCGGGGCGCGGCCTGCGGCCAGCAGGATCTTCTGGCGGTTGCGGGCGGTGAGCAGTCCGTCTGCGACGTACGAGGCCGTCACCTCGCCCACCTTTGCGAGGAACGCCGCGCGGTCGGCGAACGGCGCCCCCGCCCACACGTCGTCGAGCAGCGTGCGGCCCGACCGGCGCGGGTTGGCGACGCCCGAGTCCTGCCCGGCGAAGGTCACCGTGGGCTCGTTCCGCTGGAAGTACATGTGGTACGCGACATCCTTGCCGTTGTATGCCGGCTCGTACGTCAGGTTTCCGATCGTGAAGACGTTCGCCGGCGTCTTCGAGATGCCGCGCGCGATGTCCCCCGTGAGGGTGAGCCGGTCCGCGAGCGAGACCTTGAGGAAGCTCGTGGACGAGCTCGTTGCGGCGAGGACGACGGGGCCGTACATGAGGGCCTGGATGTCGGGCCGGTCCACCGCCTGCTCGGCGCGCACCGCGAGCGGGATGCGCACCGACACGGTGTCGCCCACCGCCCAGGTGCGCTCGATCGTCGCGTAGGAGCCGGGCTCCGCGTCGATCCCGGCCGGGGCGCCGTTGACCTCGATCTCGACGCCGCGCGACCACGCCGGGATGCGCAGGTGCATCTTCAGCGCGCGGTCGGGCGCTGCCGTCACCGTGAGCGTGGACGTCTCGCCCTCGGGATACGACGACGTCTGCTCGAGCTCGAGCCCGTTCTCCTCCCACGTGAGCGTCGAGGCGATGTAGAGGTTGACGTACAGCTCGGACTGGTCGGCCGAGCGGAAGTAGATGCCCTCCTGGTATTTGACGTGGCTCTCGAGCCCGGTGCCGCCGCAGCACGTGCCGATGTTGCCGTTGCCGTACTCCTTGCGGGTGCCCGGGTTCACCGGGTACATGTAGAGGTTCTCCGGACCGCTCGTGGACTCCCTGTCGCGCCGGCCGCCCAGGACGTGGTTGAGCACCGTGCGCTCGTAGTAGTCCATGTACTTCGGGTCCTGGTCGTTGAAGAACAGGTAGCTGGCGACCTTGAGCATGTTGTAGGCCGCGCACGACTCGGCGTTGCGTGGCCCGATGTCGCCGGCGACCGTGTTCGCCGGACCCCACAGCTCTCCCTCGCCGGTGCCGCCGTGCGCGTACACGCGGCCAGGAACGACCAGGTCGTAGAACCCGCGGGTGGCGTCGAGGTAGTGTCCGTCGCCGGTCTCGGCGGCGAGCTTGACGTAGCCCGGGAACTGCGGGATGTGCTGGTTGGCGTGCTTGCCGTTGAGGGTGTCGGTGCCCGCAGCGCACGCGTCGACGAGCGTGTGCAGCGTGAACAGCTTCGCCGCGTCGAGGAACTCGCTCTTGTGCGGGTCGGCCGAGCGCCAGTACAGCTCGACCAGCACCTCGTTCATGCCGCCGTACTCGCCCGCGATGTACGACCCCCACATGCGCGCGAGCTGCGCGGGCGTGCAGGTCGACAGGCGGCTGTAGACCCAGTGGCCGATCCCCTCGGCGAGCGCGAGCGCCTGGTCGTTGCCGGCCAGCGCGTGCGCGTCGAGGAGTCCCGCGAGGATCTTGTGCAGCGTGTAGTAGGGCGCCCAGATCTCGCCGTACGGCGCGAACTCCTCCAGTGCCGAGAACTGCCATTCGCCGTACGCCGACAGGAACCCGGGGTGCGAGTAGCGCGATTCTCCCTGGAACTCCTGGGCGGCGAGGGCGGCCCGGCACTCCTCGAGCCCCGCGACGATCGCGTTGACCTTGTCGAGCAGGGCGAGCTCGCCGGTCGCGGCGTACGCCATCGAGATGCCGCTGAGGAAGTGCCCGCCGTAGTGCCCGCGCAGGCACCCGCCGGCACCGGACGTGTTCTGGCCGCGGACATACTCGCGCGGCCCCCAGCGTTGCGCGTCGGGGTTCGGCCCGTACTCCTCCCAGCCGCCCGGCGGAGTGGCGCCTCGCGTGTCGAGACCGGCGTTGCGGCGGAACACGGCGAGGATCTTGTCGACCGAGTAAGCGCGGTACAGCACGAGGTGCTGGTTCAGCGCACGGGTGAACACGCTCTGTCCGAGGGTGACGGACGTCAGCGGGAACGGCCGCACCGACCAGGAGTCCGGGTAGACGAGCGTCTGCCCCGCGCGAACCACCTGCGCCGAGCGGGTGGGTCCCG
>NZ_RRYE01000027.1 GCF_004010105.1 Microbacterium sp. CPCC 204701 | reverse complement strand
CGGGCGACCTCGTCGATGCTGACCACGTCGTCACCTCTCTTTCGCGAACCGGTGATCCGGCCGGGCGGCGGGATGCCGAACCGCGCATCCCTCGCGGGCTCAGTCCTTCGCCACCCAGACCGTCGTGTCGGCCGGCAGCTCGGCGCCCGCGAGCGGGCCGCTCGCAGCGATCACGATACCCTCCGGCACCGGGATCGACGCCGTGCCGGTGTTCGCCACCACGGTCACATTCCCGTTGCGGAATGCCACGGCGTCCGTCCCGTAGCCGTCGATCCACTCGAGGGTGCCCGCGCCGAGAGCACGGGCGCGGCGCTCCGCCAGGAGCAGGCGATACAGTTCGAGCGTCGAGCCGTCGACGCCGATCTGGCGGTCGCGGGCGAGTTCGGCCCACTCGGCCGGCTGCGGCAGCCACGACGCACCCGAGGCGCTGAAGCCGTAGGCCGGGGCATCCGACGTCCACGGAATCGGCACGCGGCAGCCGTCTCGGCCGTAGCGCTCGCCGTTCGTACGGAACCAGGTCGGGTCCTGACGCGCCTCGCCGGGGACGTCGATGACCTCGGGAAGCCCGAGCTCCTCGCCCTGGTAGAGGTACGCCGAGCCGGGCAGGGCGAGCATGAGCGTCGTGGCGGCACGCGCGCGCCGGAGACCCACCTCGGGGATCGGCTTGCCGGGCGAGTCCGGCCCGATGCCGTGGCCCTGCGGGTTCTCTGCAGTGAGCGCCAGACGCGAGGCGTGACGGACGACGTCGTGGTTCGACAGCACCCACGTGCTCGGGGCCCCGACCCCGGGGAACGCCCGCAGCGAGACGTCGATCACCTCGCGGAGGTCGGCGGCGTCCCACTCGGTCTGCAGGTAGGGGAAGTTGAAGGCCTGGTGCATCTCGTCGGCGCGCACCCACAGCGCGGTCTTGTCGGCGGTGGGAAGCCATGCCTCGGCGGCGAGGGCCCGATCGCCCTCGTACTCGGCCATGATGCGGCGCCATTCGCGGTAGACCTCGTGCACGCCCTCCTGGCCCCAGTAGGGCACGTTCTCCTCTTCGCCGCCCATCGAGCCGGCCTCGGGGGCCGGGATGTAGTCGGGCAGGCCCTCGGCCTTCACGAGGCCGTGCGCCACGTCGACGCGGAAGCCGTCGACGCCGCGGTCGAGCCAGAAGCGCAGGATGCGGCGGAACTCCTCGCGGACCTCCTCGTTCGACCAGTCGAAGTCGGGCTGCGACGAGTCGAACAGGTGCAGGTACCACTGGCCGGGCGTGCCGTCGGGCTCGACGACGCGCGTCCAGGCGGGACCGCCGAAGACCGAGTCCCAGTTGTTGGGCGGCAGCTCGCCGTGCTCGCCCTTGCCGTTGCGGAACATGTACCGCGCGCGCTCCGGGCTGCCGGGGGCGGCCGCCAGGGCCTGCCGGAACCACTCGTGCTGGTCGGACGAGTGATTCGGGACGAGGTCGACGATGACGCGGATGCCGCGTTCGTGCGCACCCGCGAGCATCGTGTCGAAGTCGGCCAGCGTGCCGAAGAGCGGATCGACGTCGCAGTAGTCGCTGACGTCGTAGCCGGCGTCCTTCTGCGGCGAGCGCTGGAAGGGGCTCAGCCAGATCGCGTCGATGCCGAGCTCCGCCAGGTCGTCGAGGTGGGACGTGATGCCCGGCAGATCGCCGATGCCGTCCCCCGAGGCGTCCGCGAAGGAACGGGGGTAGATCTGATAGATCACTGCGGTGCGCCACCACTCGCCACCGAGGGTGGTGAGGAACGCGTCCGTGCGCTCTGCGGTCTCTGCGGAGGTCATCGGGCCAGTGTACTGCAAGCGCTTACATCCGCGTTTCGTGCCCGGTCACCTTCCTCAGATGAGGGAATCCGCGCAGATGAGGAGAGGGGACGGGGCAACAGTCCTCATCTCGGCCCTGCCCCTCACGCGGGGAAGGAGGGACGGTGTTCACGTGTGCGACGTAGGGTGGGCGGATGCTTTCCGAGGCCCTGACGCGCGCCGAGTCCCTCATCCGGACGATCCCCGACTACCCCGAGCCGGGCGTGCTGTTCCGCGACATCACGCCGCTGCTGGCGGATGCGCGAGCCCTCCGGACCGTGATCCACGCCATGATCGCCCCGTTCGAGGGGTCGTTCGACGTCGTCGCCGGGGTCGAGGCGCGCGGGTTCCTGCTCGCGGGGGCCGCGGCGATGGAGGCCGGGGCCGGCCTCGTGCCGATCCGCAAGGCGGGCAAGCTGCCGCGGCCTGCGGCATCCGTCTCGTACTCCCTCGAGTACGGCACCGCCACCGTCGAGGCTCACGACGACATCAGGAGCGGCATGCGCGTACTGCTCGTCGATGACGTGCTCGCGACCGGCGGCACGCTCGTCGCGGCGCGCGAGCTCGTCGAGACCCTCGGCGGCGAGGTCGTCGGCACCGCCGTGCTCATGGAGCTCACCGCCCTGGGCGGTCGCGATGTCGTGGGCGACGTGCACGCGGTCTTCACCGCCTGACTGCGCCTCGCGCCGCCGACGGGCGGCGTTCGCGGGTCAGTGTTCTGCGCCCGCCGGCCGATCCTGTACCAGGCGATACGAGGGCAGGCGCAGTCGACGGGTCCATTCGTATGCCCCGGTGCCGGGAAGCGGATGGCGCACTGCATCGAAGCGCAGAGAGGCGTCGTCCGCGAGCCCGGACCGCTGCAGAGTCATCTCGGCGAAGACGTGCCACAGTCCGGTCGGCTCGGCCGCGTAGATCCGGAGCGTCCATGGCGAATGCGGCGCGGCCGAGCCGACGGCGACATCGTCGGATACGCGGGACGACGGCGTCGTGCGGGCGCAGATGAGCACGGGACCGCGTACTCCGCGGTACGGCAGCAGGGTGCTCAGCGTCGCCCGTGCCGGGAAGCGGTGCGGGCGGAGCAGGAAGCGGCCCGGCACACCGATCCCGGTCGACGCCAGCTCGAGATCCGCCGGAGCGCTGCCGGACTGAGTGCGCACAGCGAGCCCGATGATGTCGGGGAGCCAGTCCGGGAGTCCGATCGACCTCGACACGCGCGCGGTGACCCGAGCCGTCTGGCCGGGCGGGCCGTCGATCCATGCGATCCCGAACTCACGTGTGCGCGGCACCCACCGGATCTCGCCCTCGAGCACGACGCCCCGCGGATGAATCGGTCGCGGACGGCGGATCACGAGAAGGAGGGCGAAGCCGGCGCGCAGCACGAGTCCGGCGAAGGAGGCGACAGCAGCGATCACCTGGTCAGTATCGATGCTCCACGGGGTTCACAGGGGGCCGTGGTGATCTCGCGCGCGGCGGACTAGCATGCGCCCGCGCGTCAGCCGCCGAGGACGACGTTCAGCGGCGACTCGCCGGCGACGAGGCGCTCGATCTGCGTGCGCACGAGCCGCGCCACGCGCGGACGCATCGCACTGGAGGCGCCGCCTACGTGCGGCGAGATGAGCACCCCGGGAAGCCCCCACAGCGGGTGTCCCTCGGGCAGCGGCTCGGGATCCGTCACGTCGAGCGCCGCCCGCACGCGTCGGCGACGCACGTGGTCGACGAGCGCGTCCGTGTCGACGAGCGTGCCGCGCCCGACGTTGACGACCAGCGCACCGTCGGGGAGGGCCGACAGGAACGCGTCGTCGACGATGTGCCGCGTCGCATCGCCTCCGGGCAGCGATGCGATCACGATGTCGGCGTCGGGCAGCAGCTCGGGCAGCTCGTTCAGTGCGTGCACCGGCATCCCGTCCTCTTCCCGGGCGCGGGACGCGACGGCGCGCATATGCGCCTCGAATCCCGACAACCGTGCAGCGATCGCCTTGCCGACGCCGCCGTAGCCGAGCAGCAGCACACGCCGGTCGGCGAGGCTCTCGGCGAACACCGGCGACCAGCGGCCCGCGGCCGTGTCGACCGCGAACGCGTCGAGGCGGCGCTGGGCGGCGATCGTCAGGCCTACGGCCAGCTCGGCGGTCGACGTCTCATGCACCGACGCCGCGTTCGCGAAGACGAGACCGGGCGGCAGGATCGCCTCCACGCCGTCGTACCCGATCGATTGGCTCTGCACGAGGCCGACCTCGACGCCCTTGAGGCGCGACAGAACGCGCGACATCGACATGTACGGGGGCACGACCAGGTCGAACCGATCGCGCGGGGCCGCGGCATCCATGGGCCACACGACGATCTCGACTCCGTCGGGAAGCGTGCCGAGGTTGGCGGCGAGCTGCTCGGTGGGCACGCTCACGACGAGATTCCGGATGCTGTCGCTCACGGCTCCACGCTACCGGCGCGTTCGGGGACTAGAGTTCGAGCAACCGGACAGGGAGGCAAGGATGGTTCCCGAGATCAACTACTGGGCGGTGCTGCTCGCGACCGCGTCGAGCATGGTCGTCGGCGCGATCTGGTACACGCCGAAGGTGTTCGGCACGAGGTGGGCGAAGCTCGCGAACGTCGACATGGACCGGTCCGGCGCGACCGCGGTCGTGCCGATCGTCGTGACGGTCATCGTGAGCTTCATCACGGCCTGGGTGCTCGCCGGCGCGTCGTCGATCGCGTGGCATTTCTACACCGGCAGCTACCTGTGGGCCGCGCTCGCGACCGCCGTGATCCTGTGGGCCGGTTTCACGGCCGCCCGCTTCATCACCCACGATGCCTTCGAGGGGCGCCCGACGTCGCTGACGGTGCTGAACATCGCGCACGAGCTGGTGACGCTCGTGGTGATGGGCCTCATCATCGGGGTTTGGCCGCCCGCCGGCACCGTCTGAGTCCCCCCGCGTGTGAGCTCGGTCCCTGAGCCCGTCGGCGGGTCGCTCCGACAGGCTCAGCGACCGGGCCGCTGAGGGTCGGAACGGATGCCGAGGCTCAGGCGGCCTGCGCCACCACAGCGGCGACGGCCGACGTGAAGAACGGCAGCCCGTCCTCGCCTGAGCGCATCGCGGCGTCCGTGTCGGGCCCGAAGCCCGGCTCGACGGCGTGCTCAGGGTGGGGCATGACGCCGACGACGTTGCCGCGCTCGTTCGTGATGCCGGCGATGTCGCGCAGCGACCCGTTCGGGTTCACGCCGACGTAGCGGAACGCCACGAGGCCCTCTCCCTCGAGGCGGTCGAGCTCGGAGTCCGACGCGATGTAGCCGCCGTCGGCGTTCTTCAGCGGGATGACGATCTCTTGGCCGGCCGTGAAATCGGCGGTCCACGCCGTGTCGCTGTTCTCGACGCGCAGCCGCTGGTCACGGCGGATGAACTGCTGGTGCGCGTTGCGGATCAGGCCGCCCGGCAGCAGGTGCGCCTCGACGAGCACCTGGAAGCCGTTGCAGATGCCGAGGACGGGCATGCCCTTGGCCGCGGCATCCTTCACCTCCGCCATGATCGGGGCGTGCGCGGCGATGGCGCCCGCGCGCAGGTAGTCGCCGTAGCTGAAGCCGCCCGGCAGCACGAGCGCGTCGACGCCGTGGAGGTCGTGCGAGCCGTGCCACAGGGCGACGGGCTCGGCGCCGGCGATGCGGATCGCGCGCTGCGCGTCGCGGTCGTCGAGCGACCCCGGGAAGGTGATGACCCCGATGCGGGCGGTCACTCGCCCACCTCGACTCCGACCACGTCCTCGATGACCGAGTTCGAGAGGATCTCTTCGGCGACCCGCTTCGCCTCGGCGAGGACGTCGTCGGTGATCTCGCCGTCGACGGTGAGCTCGAATCGCTTGCCGATCCGGACAGCGCTGAAGTCCGACACACCCAGACGTGCGAACGCGCCCGAGACGGCCTTCCCCTGCGGGTCCAGCAGCTCGGCCTTGGGCATGACGTCGACGACGATGGTGGGCATCAGAGGGCTCCGGATGTCGCGGGCAGGGGTCCGCTCCAGTCTACGGGCCCCCGCATCCCGCCCGGTCTTCGTCTTCTGCGCACGCCATCAGGCGTCCGTGACGCAATTGTGACACGCCGATGGGAGCGCTCCCTTGACATTCGTGAGAGCGGTCCCATAGTGTTTCGTCTCAATCGTTGGGAGCGCTCCCACGACACTACGGCCGCGGACCCCATCCGGGGCCGGTTCCTGCAACACACACCAACCCTGACAACACAAAGGAGTGACAGTGAACGCACGCGCCTTCCGCAGAAGCGCTGTGGCCGTCGCCGCCTTCTCGGCCTCGGCTATCGTCCTCGCCGGCTGCGCCGGCAGCAGCGGCGACACCGGTGACGGCGGCAACGCCGACGAGGAGATCACGCTGACGGTCGCCACTTTCAACGACTTCGGCTACACCGACGAGCTCCTCCAGGAGTACGAGGACGAGAACCCGAACGTCACGATCGAGCACACCCGTGCCGCCGAGTCGGGCGACGCCCGCTCGAACTACTTCGCCAAGCTCGGCAAGGGCGGCCTGGCCGACATCGAGGCCGTCGAGATCGACTGGTTCGCCGAGGCCATGCAGTACTCCGACCTGCTCGCCGAGGCACCCGACTCGGTGAAGGGACGCTGGCTGGACTGGAAGGAAGCGGCCGCGACCGACGCCGACGGGCGACTTGTGGGCTTCGGCACCGACATCGGCCCCCAGGGCATCTGCTACCGCAGCGAACTGTTCGCCGCCGCGGGTCTGGCGAGCGACCGCGAGGGCGTCGCCGACCTGTTCGACGGCGACTGGGAGAACTTCCTCGACGTCGCCGACCAGTACAAGGCGGCGACCGGCAAGCCGATGATCGACTCGGCCAACTCGGTGCTCCAGGGCATCGTGAACCAGATCGAGTACACCTACACCGAGCCCGACGGCGCGGTCATCGCCACCGAGAACCCCGAGATCCAGGCGGCGTACGAACTCGTGACCGAGCGCGCGGTCCCCAACTCGGCCTACGCCGGCCAGTGGTCGGACGACTGGTTCGCGTCGATGGCGAACGGCGAGTTCGCCGCGATGCTGTGCCCGGGCTGGATGCTCGGTGTCATCGAGGGCAACGCCCCCGACACCACCGACTGGGACATCGCCGACGTGTTCCCCGGCGGCGGCGGCAACTGGGGTGGCTCGTACCTGACCGTCCCGGCCGACGGCGACAACGTCGAGGCGGCGCTCGCGCTGGCCGACTGGCTCACCGCTCCGGAGCAGCAGATGAAGGCGTTCGAGGCCGCGGGCACGTTCCCGAGCCAGCTCGAGGCGCTCGAGAGCACCGAGCTCGCGGAGGCGACCAACGCGTACTTCCAGGACGCGCCGGTGGGCGAGATCCTCTCGACCCGCGCCGAGGCGGTGACGGTCGCGCCCTACAAGGACGCGAGCTACTTCAAGTACCACGACGCGCTCCAGAACGCGGTCACGCGAGTCTTCGACGGCGTCGAAGACGAGCCGACCTCGTGGAACACCTGGGTCACCGAGGTCGAGGCCTTCTGAGCCACCGATCCGACACATGATCGAGTGCGCGCGGGGGAACCCGACGCCGCGCGCACTCGGTCCGTCCGACCCCGACCCCACCGGAGCCATCGTGACTGCCACCCAAGTGCGCCCTGACGCACCCGAGGCGCCGCCGCAGCTGAACGAGAAGCGCGTCCGCGTCCTGTCCTTCAGCCAGCAGGTCAGCCGCTGGGACCTCAAGGTCTCGCCGTACCTCTACATCTCGCCGTTCTTCATCATGTTCGCGATCGTGGGCCTCTTCCCCATCGCGTACACGGCGGTCATCTCGTTCATGGAGTGGGACCTCGTCCGCAACTCCGGCGAGTTCATCGGATTCGACCAGTACATCTGGATCCTGCAGAACCCGCAGTTCTGGACGGCCCTGCGCAACACCTTCAGCATCTTCCTGCTCTCGAGCGTCCCGCAGCTGGTGCTCGCGATCTTCATCGCGGCGATGCTCGACAAGAACATCCGCGCCAAGACGTTCTGGCGCACCAGCGTGCTGCTGCCCTACGTGATGGCGCCGGTCGCCGTCGCCCTGATCTTCAGCAACATGTTCGGCGACAACCACGGCCTGGTGAACAACATCCTCACCGACCTCGGCGTGCCGGCGATCCCGTGGCACAAGGACCCGTTCTGGAGCCACGTCGCGATCGCCACCATGGTGAACTTCCGCTGGACGGGCTACAACGCGCTCATCCTCCTGGCCGCGATGCAGGCCGTGCCTCGCGACTACTACGAGGCCGCCACCGTGGACGGCGCCGGCGGCTTCCGCCAGTTCTGGAGCATCACGCTCCCGTCGCTGCGGCCCACGCTCATCTTCGTCATCATCACCTCGACGATCGGCGGTCTGCAGATCTTCGACGAGCCGAGCCAGTTCGACAACACGGGCCAGGGCGGCGCCGCCCAGCAGTGGCTGACGATCACCCTGTTCCTCTACAACATCGGCTGGCGCGAGTGGAACTTCGGCCGTGCCGCGGCCTTGGCGTGGATCCTCTTCCTCCTCATCCTCGTCATCGGCCTCATCAACCTCATGGTCACCCGTCGGCTCGTCCGGGACGAGGGCAGCCGGGGCGCCGCCGGAGTCCTGCGGCGCATGAACCGCAAGGGGGACGCCCGATGAGCACCACACCTCCCATCGCGATGGCCGAGCAGGGCATCGCCAGCCCCGACGAGCCGGGGCGCCGGCGCGACCGCACCACGAAGATCCGCGGATACCGTGCAGGCTTCTGGGTGTACGCCGGCCTCGGCGTCGTCGTCCTCGCCGCCGTGTTCCCGTACTACTGGTCGTTCCTGATCGGGTCGGGGGATGCCTCGACCATCAGCGACCCGAACATGTCGTGGATCCCCGGCGGCAACTTCCTCGCCAACGCGGCCTCGGTCGTGAACGACCCCGCGGTCAACTTCTGGCCGGCCCTGTGGAACTCGATCTACAGCTCGACGCTGATCGCGGCATCCGTCGTCATCACCTCGACGCTCGCCGGCTGGGCGTTCGCGAAGCTCCGCTTCCGCGGAAGCAGGGGCCTGCTCGTCTTCGTCGTCGCGACGATGGCGGTGCCGACCCAGCTCGGCGTCGTGCCGCTGTACATCCTGTTCGCCGATCTCGGGTGGACCGGCAACGTCGGCGCCATCATCATTCCGGCGCTCACGAGCGCCTTCGGCGTGTTCTGGATGACGCAGTACCTCCAGCAGACCGTGCCGGACGAGCTCATCGAGGCAGCCCGCGTCGACGGCGCGACGATGATGCGCACGTTCTGGACCATCGCGGTCCCGGCCGCTCGCCCGGCTGCGGCAATGCTGTTCCTGTTCACGTTCGTCGGCGCCTGGAACAACTTCTTCTGGCCCTTCATCGTGCTCGACCGCCGCGATCCGACGCTCCCCGTCGCGCTGTCATTGCTGCAGTCGAACTACTTCGTGGACTACTCGGTCGTGCTCGCCGGCGTGCTCCTCGCGACGATCCCGCTCCTGCTGCTGTTCGCCTTCGCCGGCCGGCAGCTCGTCAGCGGCATCATGGCCGGTGCGGTCAAGGGCTGATAGACACATGACCATCGCATCCAGAGAGGACTCTGCCCTCATGACGACCGCGACTTCGCGACCGTTCCCGTCGGACTTCCTGTTCGGCGCCGCGACAGCGGCCTTCCAGATCGAAGGCGCCGCCCTCGAGGACGGTCGCCGCGCCTCGATCTGGGACACGTTCTGCCGCGTCCCGGGCGCCGTGATCAACGGCGACAGCGGCGACGTCGCGTGCGACCACTACCACCGGTACCGCGACGACGTCGCGCTCATGAAAGACATGGGGCTGCAGACGTACCGCTTCTCGACGTCGTGGTCGCGCGTGCGCCCCGACGGCGGCCCGCTCAACGCACAGGGCGTGGACTTCTACAAGCGGCTGGTCGATGAACTGCTGGATGCGGGCATCCTGCCGTGGCTCACGCTCTACCACTGGGACCTGCCGCAGGCGCTCCAGGAGAAGGGCGGCTGGGCGAACCGCGACACCGCCGAGAAGTTCACCGAGTACGCGCTCGACCTGCACGACGCGCTCGGCGACCGCGTGGACGTCTGGACGACGCTCAACGAGCCGTGGTGCTCGTCGTTCCTCAGTTACACCGCGGGACTGCATGCGCCGGGTCACTACAGCGTCACCGAGGGCGTGCTGGCGGCGCACCACCTGATGCTCGGTCACGGTCAGGCGGCGCGCGAGCTGCGGGCGCGCGACGAGTCGCTGACCCTCGGCATCACGCTGAATCTCACGGTCGCCGACCCGGTCGACGCGTCCGATCCGGCCGACCTCGACGCCGCCCGCCGCATCGACGGCCAATTCAACCGGTGGTTCCTCGACCCGATCTTCCGGGGCGCCTACCCTGCCGACATCGTCGAAGACATCCGGAAGGTGGATGCCGAGGCCATCGCCGCGTGGGAGTCCGCGGTTCAGCCGGGTGACCTCGAGGCGATCTCGACACCCCTCGACACGCTGGGGGTGAACTACTACCACGGCGAGTTCGTCGGCGGCCACGCCCCGGTGAACCCGCCGAAGCCGGGCGATGCGCCGACCGACCGGCTCGGTCGCTCGCCGTTCCCGTCGCACGAGGGGATCTTCTGGCACGAGCGCGGTCTTGCCCGCACCCCCATGAACTGGGAGGTGCAGCCCGAGGGCCTCACGCGCCTGCTCGAGCGGGTCTGGTACGAGTATGCCGAGCCCGCCGGGACGGTCCTGTACGTCACCGAGAACGGCGCGGCCTACGACGACGTCCGCGTCGTCGAGGACGGCGAGGTGCGGGTGCACGACGACGAGCGCGTGGACTTCCTGCGTGCGCATCTCGCGGCGACGCTCGACGCGGCCGAGGCCGGCGTCGACGTGCGCGGGTACTTCTACTGGTCGCTGCTCGACAACTTCGAGTGGGCGTGGGGGTACGAGAAGCGATTCGGTATCGTGCGGGTCGACTACGACACGCAGGAGCGATCCCTCAAGGACAGCGCACGCGACTACCGTCGGATCATCGCCGCCCGCGCGCTCACCGGAACCGGGCTGCCGCTCGACGCGTAGCGCCGGCATCCGGCGCGAGGGGGAGAATAGCGACATGAGGACTGACGCGAGGGGAGGCGCATCGCGATGAGCACCGAGGCGATGCGCCACGCCGTGACGATCGAGGAGGTCGCCGCCGCCGCGGGGGTCTCGCGGTCGACGGTCTCGCGCGTCGTCAACGGGTCCACCGCGGTGAGTCCCGAGGCGCTCGAGGCGGTCAAGCGCGCGATCTCGGAGCTCAACTACGTCCCGAACCGCGCTGCCCGCTCGCTCGCGAGCCAGAAGACGCACGCGGTCGCTCTCATCGTGCCTGAAGACACCACGCGGTTCTTCGGCGACCCGTTCTTCGCGGCGATCGTCTCGGGGATCAGCTCGCGGCTCAGCCGCTCGGACTACGTGCTCAACCTCTTCATCGCGAGCGACGACCCGGGTGACAAGACCACGAGCTACGTGCGCAGCGGTGCGGTCGACGGCGCGGTCGTCGTCTCGCATCACACCAGCGACACGTTCATCGAGCGCATCGCGAGCGTCGTGCCCGTCGTGTACGGCGGCCGGCCGGTGCGCGAGCGCGAGCGCGACTACTACGTCGACGTCGACAACGTCCGCGGCGCGTATGACGCCACGGTGTACCTCATCGAGAGCGGCCGCCGCCGCATCGCCACGATCACGGGCCCGCTCGACATGCCCGCCGGCATCGACCGGCTGCAGGGGTACCGCGACGCGCTGGCCGCCTTCGACCTCGACGAGCACGCGATCGAGGACGGCAACTTCACGGCCGACGGCGGTGCCGACGCGATGCGGCGCATTCTCGCGGCCGGTCCGCCGCCCGACGCCGTCTTCGCCGCGAGCGACCTCATGGCGCGCGGTGCACTGACCGCGCTCACGGCAGAGGGCCTGCGCGTGCCAGACGACGTCGCGCTCATCGGCTTCGACGATTCGCCGGTGGCGACATCCGTCATCCCGCAGCTGACCACGGTGCGCCAGCCGTCGTTCCAGCAGGGCGAGCGCATGGCCTCGGTGCTGATCGACCTCCTCGCCGGTCGGCATCCGCGACACGTCACGATCCTCGAGACCGAGCTCGTCATCCGCGACTCCGTCTGAGGCCGGCTGGGGCCGGGGGCCGGGGCTCTGGGGTCAGCCCCGGCCTGGGGCGGTCGCGTGCAGCAGGTTGCGCCACGGGTCGTCGAACGCCACCGCTCGGCCGTCGTCGCGCGCCTCGAATCCGTGGTGACGCAGCCGCTCGGCGAGCTCGCCGAGAGAATCGGCGTCGGGCAATTCGAGATCCACTCGCCCGAGCCCGAGCGCGGGCATGCGCGGACCGGCGCCGCGCGAGTTCCACGTGTTCATCGCCATGTGGTGGTGGTAGCCGCCGGCGCTGACGAACACGGCCTGGTTGCCCAGCGCCGCCGTCTCGTCGAAGCCGAGTGCGTCGACGTAGAAAGCGCGCGCGGTGGCGACGTCGCCGACCGACAGATGCACGTGACCGACGGATGCCGCATCCCGCGCGGTCGCGCCGCCCGCGGCGCGCTCGGACAGGTGCTCGCCCAGGTACGAGTTCGGGTCGAGGAAGAGCGTCGCCATCTCGACCTGGCCGTGCACCCACGACCACTCCGAGCGGGCGCGGTCCCAGTACAGCTCGATGCCGTTGCCCTCGGGGTCGGTGAAGTAGAACGCCTGGCTCACGAGGTGGTCGGCCGACCCGGTGAACGCGTGCGGTGCCCGTGTCGCGACGCTGTGGAGCGCGGCCGCGAGCGCCTCCTGTGTCTCGAACAGGATCGCGGTGTGGAAGAGCCCTGCCGAGCCTGCCGTCGCGTGGCGCAGAGCCGGGTGGTGCTGCAGCACCACGATCCCGCGCCCAGCTCGGCCGAGCACCACCCGGTCGCCTTCGGCGGCGAGCACCTCGAGCGTGACGACGTCGCGGTAGAAGGACGTCATGCCGTCGAGGTCGCCGACGAGCAGTGTGACGGCTCCCATCGCGGTGTCGGCGGCGAGACGGTCGGGCGCCGCGGGCTGTGCATTCACGTGAATGTGAACCTCCGGCATCCGTCAGCCATTCCCCGCCCCGAATCGCGAAAGAGCAGGCCTCGCCACTCCGAAGCGGCGGAAACCTGCCCTTTCGCGATTCCCGGGCCGGGTCAGCGAGCGACCTCGGCGTCCTGCGGGTCGCCCCCGAGCTGACCCACGGGCGGCAGCGGACCGCCGTCGTCGGCACCGGTCCTGCGCCAGCGCGCGATCAGGTTGCCGAGGTGGTAGATCAGCAGCGCGGCGGCCGAGCCGATCACGATCGCGCCGAGCTCGAAGTCGCCCCACTGCATCGTGAACCCCGCGATGCCGATCACGAGCGCGACGGCCGCGGTGTACTGGTTGACGGGGCGCGAGAAGTCGACGCGGTTGTCGACCCAGATCTTGATGCCGATGATGCCGATGAGCCCGTACAGAGCCGTGGTCACGCCGCCGAGCACGCCCGCCGGGATCGAGTTGAACACCGCCCCGACGACCGGCGACAGCGACAGCAGGATCGCGAAGATGCCGGCCACCCAGTACGCGGCCGTCGAGTACACACGCGTGGCGGCCATGACGCCGATGTTCTCGCCGTACGTCGTCGTGCCCGACCCGCCGAAGAAGCCCGCGAGGGTCGTGGCGGCGCCGTCGGCGATGAGCGCGCGGCCGGTCTGCTGGTTGACGGATGCCTCGGTCATGGTCGCGACGCCGCGCACGTGTCCGACGTTCTCGGCGACGAGCACGAGCACGACGGGCAGGAACATCGCGATGACGCTCCACGTGCCGGGGTCGCCGAAGGCCGGGAACTCGAATGTCGGCAGGCCGACCCACTGGCCGTCCGTGATGAGCTCGTTCACCGCGGTGAAGTCGACCTCCCCGACGAGGAGGGCGACGATGTAGCCCACGATCACGCCGAGGAAGATCGAGATGCGGCCGAGAAACCCGCGGAACAGCACGCTGAACAGCACGACGGCCACGAGCGTGACGGTCGCGGTGAACGGCGCCTGCTGGTAGCTGTCCCACGCGACGGGCGCGAGGTTGAAGCCGATCAGGGCGACGATCGCCCCGGCCACGACGGGAGGCATGAGCTTCTCGACCCAGCCGAGTCCGGCGAACTGCACGATGAGGCCGACCGCAGCGAGCAGCATGCCGACCGCGACGATGCCGGCGAGAGCCGAGCCCATGCCCTGCGACGCGGTGGCGGCGGTGACCGGAGCGATGAACGCGAACGACGAGCCGAGGTAGCTGGGCAGCTTGTTGCGCGTGATGATGAGGAACAGCAGCGTCCCGATGCCCGAGAACAGCAGTGTCGTCGAGACCGGGAAGCCCGTGATGATCGGCACGAGGAAGGTGGCGCCGAACATCGCGATGACGTGCTGCGCGCCGATCGCGATGGTGGCGGGCCAGTTGAGGCGCTCGTCGGGCCTCACCACCTTGCCGGGTTCGACGGTCCGGCCGTTGCCGTGCTGGGTCCACAGTGGCATGCGCGCTCCTTGCGCTCGTGGGGGATTGTGCTGGCCTCACGATAGCGGTCGGCGACGCCCGCAGAAGTTGCTGCGGGCATGCGGCATCCGAAGCCTGGACAGGCGCCGCTCGCGCGCATGACACCGATGACGGAGAGACGTGACAGAGCCACCGATTTCTCCCGCAGCCCCGGACCCGCCGTCCCGGCCGTGGCACCGGCGGCGCTTGAGCTCCGGGGCCTCCACAAGCGGTTCGGGCCGAAGGTGGCCGTCGCCGACCTCAGCCTGCGCGTGCCGGCCGGCTCGTTCTACGGGCTCGTGGGTTCGAACGGGGCCGGCAAGACCAGGACGCTCTCGATGGCGACGGGGCTCCTCGCGCCGGATGCCGGGCAGGCGCTGGTGGACGGTGTCGACGTGTGGCGCGACCCGGTGGCCGTCGGCGTCGCCGTCTCGCTCGGCTGGGACCGCGTCGTGCAGGCGCGGGTGCTCGAGCAGGGCTGGTACGCGCCGATCGAGAACCTCGAACGACTCCTGCTGGGCTGAACCCGGCCGGACGTCAGGCGGAGGTCAGGCGGTCGAGCAGCTCGCGGTAGCGCGCGACCGTGCGCTCGACGACGTCATCGGGCAAGGCCGGCGGCTCGCCCTGGTGGTCCCAGTTCGCAGCGAGCCAGTCGCGCACGATCTGTTTGTCGAAGCTCGCCATCCGCTCGTCGGGGGTGTTTCCCGAGGCCCAGGCCTCGGCATCCCAGTAGCGCGACGAGTCGCTCGTGAGCACCTCGTCGGCGAGCGTCATCACGCCGTTCTCGTCGAGCCCGAACTCGAACTTGGTGTCGGCGAGGATCACGCCGCGTGCCTCCGCCGTCAGGGCCGCACGGGCGTAGATCTCGAGCGAGAGGTCGCGCAGCTCTTCCGCGCGCTCGCGGCCCACGAGCTCGACCGTGCGCTCGAACGAGATGTTCTCGTCGTGTTCGCCCATCGGGGCCTTGTAGGCGGGGGTGTAGATCGGCTCGGGCAGCCGGTCGCCGTTCGACAGGCCGTCCGGCAGCGAGATGCCGCACACGGTGCCGCTCTCGCGGTACTCGGCCCACCCAGACCCGGTCAGATAGCCGCGCACGACGCACTCGATCGGCAGCATGTCGAGGCTCTTCACGACCATCGCGCGGCCGGTGACGGCATCCGGGATCAGTCCCTTCACGTCGTCGTCGGTGTTCGCCTCGCCGTCGGCACCGAGCGTGAGCACGTGCGACGCCGCGAGATGGTTCGGGATGCCGCGCCCGCCGTCGGCGCCCGCGAGCCGGTCGAACCACCACAGGCTGAGGGTGGTCAGCAGCACGCCTTTGCCGGGGATGCCGGGCGAGAGCACGTGGTCGAACGCGCTGACCCGGTCGCTCGCCACCACGAGCATGCGGCCGGGATCAGCCCCGGCTTGCGGAGAATCGGCGGGGACGTACAGGTCCCGCACCTTGCCCGAGTACGCGTGGCGCCAGCCGGGGAGGTCGAGCGGGGTCTGGGTCGCATCCGTCACCCGCCCATTATCGCCGGTGCCCGCTCGCGGTCAGGGCGTGAGCTCGTCGACCTCGTCGCTGATGACGAGCACGACACGGCCCGCCGCCGACAGGTGGACGTCGGCGGGTGCTTGCGCGGATCGGACGGCGTGTCAACCCATTGGCGCGAGGCGCGGCATCCCTTCACGATGAGGTCATGACCGCACTCGCAGTGACTCTGCTCATCATCGGAATCGTGCTGCTGCTGTTCGGCGTGTTCGTCGAGGCGGTGCAGTTCCTGCTCTGGATCGGCATCATCATCCTCGTGATCGCGGTGATCATGTGGCTGATGCGCTTCATCCGACGTCAGACATGAGCGCCGGGCTGTGAAGTCGCCGCAAGCCGCACCGCGGCGCCCGGCGCAGACGTAGCCTGAGCGGAAGGGATGTCCGGGACCCCGACATCCGCGGCTCGCACGAATGTGCGACCAGAGGATCGGGGCAGAAGATATGGCCGACAATCAGACCCGCGAAGTCCGCGCGACCGCGCCGCGCGGCACGCGCATCCAGAACGACTTCACCGAGCTCGCGAGGTCGGTCCAGTCGAGCGGCCTCTTGCGGCGGCGCTACGGCTACTACTGGACCAAGCTGATCGGGGCGGCCGTCGTCCTGGCTGCGGCGATCACCGCGTTCGTCCTCATCGGCGACACGTGGTGGCAGCTGCTCACTGCGGTGGGCCTGGCGATCGTGTTCACCCAGATCGCGATGCTGGGCCACGACGCGGCCCACCGCCAGATCTTCGTGTCGGGTCGCTGGAACGACTGGACGTCGATGGTGCTGGGCAACCTGCTCGTCGGCATGAGCTACGGGTGGTGGCAGCACAAGCACACGCGACACCATGCCAACCCGAACAAGATCGGCTCGGATCCCGACATCGAGCTGCCGGTCGTGTCGGTCACGCCAGACCAGGTCGATCGCCGTGCGGGACGGTACGGCCCGGTCATCGGGTGGATCCTGGCGCACCAGGGCGTCTTCTTCTTCCCGATCCTGCTGCTCGAAGGGCTGTCGCTGCACGCGTCGAGCGTGCGCCGGGTGCTGTCGCCCGAGCCGCTGCGACGCCGTGCCGCCGAGATCGCGTTCCTCGCCGTGCGGATCGGCGGTTACCTCGCGCTCGTGTTCATCGTGCTCTCGCCCGGCATCGCAGCGGTCTTCCTCGCGGTCCAGCTGGGCGTGTTCGGCGTCTACATGGGCATGGTCTTCGCACCGAACCACAAGGGGATGCCGCTCGTCCCGGCCGACGCGAAGCTCGACTTCCTGCGGCGGCAGGTGCTGATGAGCCGCAATGTGCGGGGGAGCAGGTTCCTCGACGTGGTCATGGGCGGCCTCAACCATCAGATCGAGCACCACCTCTTCCCCTCGATGCCCCGCCCTCACCTGCGCCAGGCATCGGGCATGATCAGGGCGTACTGCGTCGCCCACGGCGTGCGGTACACCGAGACCCGCCTCTGGGAGTCGTACCGGATCGTGACGCGCTACATCAATCGCGTGGGACTGGGCGAGAGGGATCCCTTCGAATGCCCGCTGCTGCAGCAGCGGGCGGCCGTGTGACCCTCGGGTTCTCCGGCTCGAGGCGTGAGGGCGCGGGTCAGAGCCCTTCGGCGACGCGCAGCGCGATGTCGGTGCGGTGCCGGCCGCCCTCGAGCCCGATCTCGCCGATCGCACGGTACACGCGGTCGCGGGCCTCGACGAACGTCGTGCCCACGCCGACGACGTTGAGCACGCGCCCGCCCGTCGCGACGAGACCGCCGTCGGACTCCGCCGTCGCCGCGTGCGCGAGATGCACGCCCTCGACCGCCTCAGCCTCGCGGAGCCCGGTGAGGGGTCGCCCGGTCACCGGCACGGCCGGGTATCCCTCGCTCGCGAGCACCACCGTCACGGCCACGTCGTCGGCGAACGCGGGACGCGTGTGGTCCTCGAGATGGCCGGATGCCGCTGCCAGCAGCAACTCCGACAGCGGATCGACGAGCCGCGGCAGCACCACCTGGGTCTCGGGATCGCCGAAGCGGGCGTTGAACTCGATGACCTTGACGCCGGCATCGGTGAGGATGAGCCCTGCGTACAGCAGCCCGATGAAGGGGGCACCCTCGGCATCCAGCTGACGGATGACGGGCTCTGCGATCTCGCCGGTCACCAGCTCGACGAACTCCTGCTCGCTGCCGAAGCGGCCGTCGAGCCACGGCAGCGGCGAGTACGCGCCCATACCTCCCGTGTTGGGGCCCTCGTCACCGTCGCGCAGGCGCTTGTAGTCCTGAGCAGGGCTCAGCGGCAGCACGTGGTCGCCGTCGCTCAGGAAGAACAGCGACACCTCGGGTCCGTCGAGGAACTCCTCGACGAGCACCGGGCCGGACGGGAGGTACGCGTCGGCGTGCGCGAGCGCCGCCTCGCGGTCCGACGTCACGATGACGCCCTTGCCGGCGGCGAGCCCGTCGGCCTTGACGACGTGCGGGGCGCCGAGCTCGTCGAACGCGGCCTCGACCTCGGCCCGGCTCGACGCGCGGACCGCCCGGCCGGTGGGCACG
>NZ_RRYE01000269.1 GCF_004010105.1 Microbacterium sp. CPCC 204701 | reverse complement strand
CCGCGGCCGGCGGCATCCCCGCGGCTCCGGACGGCGCTCTCCTCGAGCTGGTGGGGCAGGTCGGCGAGGCTGCGGCCCAGGCCGGCCGCCGCGATCTCGTGCGGCGGCTCGTGCAGACGCGCGAGCGGCTGCGCGACCCGCACGTCCGGGTCATCGTGGTGGGCGAGTTCAAGCAGGGCAAGAGCAAGCTCGTCAACGCCCTGGTGAACGCCCCGGCGTGCCCCGTCGACGACGATGTCGCCACGACCGTGCCCACGACGGTGGGCTATGCTCCAGAGCCATCGGCGACGGTTTTCGTGCAGCCCGAGACGGGGGCCGATGTCGTGCCGGTGCGCGAGCGCATCGGCCTGGACGAACTGGCCGAGTACGTCTCCGCGAAGGGGAACCCCGACAACGAGCGACGAATCGTGTCGGCCGAAGTGCTGCTTCCACGTGAGATCCTGCGCGGGGGCCTGCGGCTTGTGGACTCGCCCGGCGTCGGGGGCCTCGATTCGCGCAGCGCCCTTCTCACCCTGTCGGCACTGTCGAGCGCGCACGCCGTGATCCTGGTGTCGGATGCGTCGCAGGAGTACACGGCACCCGAGATGCAGTTCCTGCGTCACGCGATGCGCGTCTCGCCGAACGTCGCCGCGGTCCTGGCCAAGACCGACCTCTACCCCGACTGGCGTGAGATCGAAGACATCGACCGCCGCCATCTGTCGAAGATCGGCGACATCCCCATCTTCGCCGTCTCGAGCGATCTGCGGCTTCTGGCAGCCGAGAACCGGGACGCCCAGCTCAACGAGGAGTCCGGTTTCCCCGCCCTCGTCGCGCACCTCCGCCAGCACATCCTCGAGCGCGCTGAGCAGATCCATGAGCGCAGTGCCATGCACGACCTCGGATCGGTCGTCGACCAGCTCACCATGGCCTTCCGATCCGAGCTCAGTGCTCTCGTCGATCCCCACAGCACGCCGCGCCTCATCCAGCGGCTCGAGGACGCGAAGGCCCGCGCCGACGAGTTCCGTGGGCGGTCCTCGCGCTGGCAGGTGACGCTCACGGACGGCGTCGCGGACTTGATCTCCGACATGGAGCACGATCTGCGCGACAGATTGCGCAAGGTGCAGCGCGAGGCCGAGGCATCCATCGACGACGGTGATCCCGGCCCGATCTGGGAGCAGATCACCGACTGGATGAACCAGCGGATCTCAGACGCCGTCGCCGAGACGTTCGTGTGGACGGACGAGCGCGCGCGCTGGCTGTCGGAGCAGGTCGCCGACCTCTTCCTCGAAGGGGAGGAGTCGATCCCTGAGATCGACGTGGCCGACGCGGCCGGCGTGCTCGACCCGGTCGATGCGATCGGCCGGCTGGACGAAGGGCGGATGAGCGCAGCGGAGAAGATCTTCATCGGCGTGCGCGGTTCGTACGGCGGCGTGCTCATGGTCGGGCTCGCGACCGGTCTGATCGGGCTCCCGCTCATCAATCCGCTGTCGCTCCTGGCCGGCGTGATCGTGGGGCGCCGCGCGTACCGCGAAGACATGAACGCCCGCCTCCTGCGCAGGCAGCAGGAGGCGAAGAACATCGTGCGTCGCCATATCGACGAGGTGATCTTCCAGGCGGGCAAGCAGCTCAAGGATCGGCTGCGGCTGGTGCAGCGCACGGCACGCGACCACTTCGGCGCGATGGCCGACGAGTTGCACCGCTCATTCGCCGAGGCGGTCACCGCCGCCAAGCAGGCCGCAGGCGTTGAGAGCGGCAAGCGTGACGAGCGCGTCAGGCTCCTTCGCAGCCGGCTCCGGCAGCTCGAGGAGCTGCGCGCGCACATCGCTGCGCCGCCGCAGACGCCGGAACGGGCGAGCGGGCCCGAGCAGGCGGCGATCGCAGGATGAGCGGAGCGAAGCGATGAAGGAGCCGGCACTCGTCGACGCTCGCAATGTCGCACGGCGGGCGCTCGCCCTCTACGAGGACGACGCGGCGACGTCCGCCGTGCTCGAGGCGTACGGTCAGAGGCTCGAAGGGCCGCTGCGCATCGCGCTGGCAGGCATGGTGAAGGCCGGCAAGTCCACGCTGCTGAACGCTCTGCTGGGCGAGTCGATCGCGGCGACCGATGCAGGGGAGTGCACGCGTGTCGTCACGTGGTATCGCCGCTCGGACACGCCGACGATCACGCTTCACCCGCATGAAGGGCCGCCACGCAGCTTGCGCTTCCGCCGGGACGGCGGAAGGGTGGTGTTCGACCTCGGCTCGGCGACGGCGGCCGATGTCGCCTGGATCGACGTCGGATGGCCTTCTGAGAGTCTGCGGTCGCTCGTCCTGATCGACACGCCGGGCATCGCGTCGCTGTCGCAGGAGGTGTCGGCACGAGCCACCGGCTTCCTCACTCAGAAGAGCAGCGCGTCCGCCGCCGATGCCGTGATCTATCTGATGAGGCACCTGAGATCCTCTGACCGCCAGTTCCTCGAGTCGTTCCGCGATGTCGCGGCAGGAGGATCGCTCACCGTGAACGCCGTCGCGGTGCTCTCCCGGGCGGACGAGATCGGCTCGGCACGCATCGACTCGCTGCTGTCGGCCGCGAAGGTCGCGCGGCGATACGCCGAGGACGGCGACCTGCATGCACTCGTGCTCGATGTCATCCCGGTCGCGGGGCTCCTCGCCGAGACGGCGCGGACTCTCCGCGAAGACGAGTTCCTCGCGCTTCGCCAGATCGCGAGGCTCGAGCGCTCGGTGCGCGAGCGGATGCTGGTCTCCGCGGATCGGTTCGCCCTTCCCTCGTCGGAAAGCACCCTCAGTCAAAGCACGCGGCGGGCGCTGCTCGCCCGCTTCGGCCTGTTCGGCGTCCGTCTTGCGGCAGCGCTGATCCGCGGCGGCATCGCCACCTCGACCGAGCTGGCCGAGGGTCTGCTCCAGCAGAGCGGCCTGACGGCTCTGCAGGTGCTCATGCGCGATCACTTCCGTGCTCGCGCCGACACCCTCAAGGTCTACGGAGTTCTCCCCGGGCTCGACCAGGTGCTGCGCGAGCGGCCGCGTCCAGGGAGCGAGGCGCTGCTGGCGGAGATCGAGCGCATCTTCGCCACGACGCACTCGCTGCGAGAACTCGCGGCGCTCTCTCGCACCCGCGCCGGCGGATACTCCCTGCCCGCGGAGCAGCTGGCGGATGCCGAGCGAATCGTCGGAGGTGCCGGTGCGTCTGCAGCGGCGCGCCTGAGCCTGGACGACACCGCGGATGGCGCCCTGATGCAGCACCGCGTGGACGAGCTGCTCACGCGCTGGCGCGGGATCGCCGAATCGCCGCTCACCGAGCGCGGCGCAGTGGGTCTGTGCCACACCGTCATCCGCAGTCTCGAGCAGATCGCCTCAGAGCGACCGCGGCACGTCGTCCCGCTGATGTCGCACGACATCGTGCTGCCGGGCTGACCAGGCGATCGCTTTCGGCATCACGCTCGAGAGCAGACCCAGGAGAACGAGGCCGCACTGGGCCGCGAGCACCGTGCGCAGCGGCTGCGCGCGCTCGCCGGTGAGCACGAGCTCGAGAGAAAGGCCGAGTGTCACCACCTGGAGGATCCAGGTGAGCAGCTGCCACCAGCGGATCTTCGGCCGCCGGGCCATGAACGACACCAGCAACGTGATCTGCACGAGCAGCACCGCCACGAGAAGGCCGAAGACGGACCAGTAGACGATGTCGGCGGCCGCGGTGTAAGTCTGGTCCGCGCGCCCGGGGTCCACGGTGCGCACGATGTCGGAGATGAGCGGCACCTGGTCTTTGCGGATGACGAAGAAGTACACGACAGCGAAGCCGCCGATCGCGAAGCTCAGGATCCAGAGCAGCTGGGCCGTCCGGATCGAGAACGGCGGCGTCAGCCTGGTGAGCACCGGTGCAGTGTTGGGATTCTGCGTCGGCGGGCGCTGCGGAGGCGCCTTGGATGCCTCCCGCGCGCCGGCCGGACGCTGCGGGGCGACAGCGGGTGGGCGCGCCCGCTCGGACGGGTCGGTCACCGGCTCCTACTGTTCCTCGCCGAGCTCTTCTTCGTATGCGATCTCTTCCACGATCTCGGTCTCGGGCTCAGTCCACACCGATTCGTCGACGTCGACGTCGGCCGCGGGCTCCGCGTAGGCGGGCGCCGCCGCAGGATCCGAAGCCTGGGCTTCGGCGTCGGCGATCACATCTTCCACCGGCGGGGGAACCGCAGGTGCTCCGGTGTCGAGCTGATCGGTCGGTGCCGGCGTGTCCTCCACCGCGGACGGAGCCTCATCCGCCTGCC
>NZ_RRYE01000268.1 GCF_004010105.1 Microbacterium sp. CPCC 204701 | reverse complement strand
CGCCGTCCGGGTGCACGACCGGCGCGGTGCGCACCAGGGCGACCGGGGCGTCCGGGCCGGCCGCGAGCGCCGCGCCCTCCCACTCACCGCACAGGTCCGCGAGGAACGACTCGCCTCGACGCGACCGCTCGGTCAGGAGCGTGCCTGGCGCGGAGCCGTAGTAGCCGACCGCCGACCCCGACACGAAGTGCGGGGCATCCCGGCCGAGCTCTCGTACCGCGCGCGCGAGCGCCCGTGTCGGGGTGATGCGCGACCACACCAGGGTCGACTTGTACCCGCGCGTCCACGGGAAGCGCCCGATGCTCGCTCCGTTGAGGCCGACGACGGCGTCGGCATGCTCGAGCACCGCCGGGTCGAGGGCCGCCGGGGTGGTCAGCCACTCGACCTCGTCGTCGCGTTCAGGCGGGCGCCTTACGAGCGTCGTCACCGACGCCCCGTCGGCGCGCAGGCTCTCGACGAGCGCCGAGCCGATCAGGCCCGACGACCCGCCGACGACCACCTTGCGCACCAGAGGGCGTCGGTCGTCAGCCGCGGAGGCTTCACGCAAGCGTCGCCTCGAGCGTGATCTCGATGCCCGCGAGGGCCTGCGAGACGGGGCATCCGGCCTTCGCCTCCTGCGCGATGCGCTCGAAGTCCTCCGGCTCGATGCCGGGCACGACGGCGTTGACGTTCAAGTGGCTGCCGGTGATGCCGGTGCCGGGCTTGAACGTGACGGATGCGGTCGTCTCGATCGACTCCGGGGGAGTGCCGTTGTTCGCCAGGGCGCCCGACAGCGCCATGCAGAAGCACGACGAGTGCGCTGCGGCGATGAGCTCCTCGGGGGTCGTCGTCGAGGTCGAGCCCTCGCTGCGGGCCTTCCAGTTGACGTCGAAGGTTCCGAGGCCGGATGAGACGAACGTGACCTCGCCGGACCCGTCGGTCAGGCCGCCCTTCCAGGCGGTGGTGGCTTCGCTCGTGACGGTCATAGGGGCCTCCTCGCTCGGGGAACGCCCGCGGTCCGGGCGTCTCGCGGTCAGCCTAACCGCGACGGATGCCGTGGCGCGACGGGTTGACGTCGATCCCTGGTGCGCTCAGGCAGACACCGGGCGCGCCCGGCCGACGATGCCGACGCGCTGCAGGAGCAGGTACAGCTGGCAGCCCAGGCACAGGCCGAAGACGGCGTTGAGGAACGCCGCGACGAATGCCGCAGCCGCGGCGATCACGAGGGCCCACGGCACGCCGGCGAGGTCGAGCGCGAGGCCGATGCCGACCACGAACAGCCCGACGCCCTGCGCGAAGCGCGGCGGGCGCGGGTCTTCGAGCTCCTTCGGAGGAGACAGGCGCGGCGCGATCACCCGGCGGTGGAGCGCGCCCCACGGCGCGGTGCGCGGTGAGACCGTGCCCCACAGGAACAGCAGAGCGGTCACGAGCAGGAGCAGGAACGCGGGATCGAGGATGCGCTGCGCGAGCGATGCGTACGTGATCGCCCAAGGGCTGCCGCTCATCGGGTATCCCACCATGCTCGGCGAGCTCGCGTACCACCCGAAGCCCGGCACGCGCGCGATCGAGAGTCCTGTCAGTCCGAGGAACACCACCGCGAGCAGCAGCACCGAGGTGATCCCGGCCGCGAAGCGGAGTCCTCGAGGGTCGACTCCCCGAGAGGTCGAGGTATCCGTCTCAGGCACTCGCACCCTCCGCGATCAGGCGGTTCAGTTCGAGCTCGAGCACATCACGGCTGGGCGCGCCGCCGAATCGCGTCTGCACGACGCCGTGGCGGTCGAGCACGAGCGTGGTGGGGGTCTGCAGCACCCGGAAGTGCTTCGCGATGTCGGGGCGATGCGTCAGGTCGACGTCGAGGTGACGCACTCCGTCGTGGCCGTCGGCGATCTCGGACAGTGTGCGATGGACGCTCGGGCAGCGCGCGCACAGCTCAGTGCTGAACTGCAGCAGCGTCGCGACCTCGCCGAGCCCGTCGGCCCCGAGCCGGTGCGGTTCGACGACCTCGTGACCGACGTGGCGCTGCGGCCGGGACTGCCGCCACGTGAGGAAGACGCCGAACGCCACCGTCGCCGCAAGCAGGGCGGCGAGGGCGATCAGAGCGCCGACGAGGTTCACAGCAGATCAGGCTAACCCCTTTCTCCTGGACGATGGCCGGATCCGGGAATGTGACGCTCCGGCGTCACACGCCCCGGTGTCCGGCAGCGCGGGTATCGTGGCAGCCGTGACGACGCCCATCCCGACTCCGTACGAAGACCTTCTGCGCGACGTGCTGGAGCACGGCACCCACAAGGACGACCGCACGGGCACGGGCACGACCAGCGCCTTCGGGCGCCAGATCCGCTTCGACCTGTCGCAGGGTTTCCCGCTGATCACCACCAAGCGCGTGCACTTCAAGTCGATCGCGTACGAGCTGCTGTGGTTCCTCCGCGGCGAGTCGAACGTGCGGTGGCTGCAAGAGAACGGCGTGACGATCTGGGACGAATGGGCGGATGCCGACGGCGAGCTCGGACCGGTCTACGGGGTGCAGTGGCGCTCGTGGCCGACGCCGTCGGGCGAGCACATCGATCAGATCCAGCAGGTGCTCGACCAGATCCGCGCGAACCCCGACTCGCGGCGCCTGATCGTGTCGGCGTGGAACCCCGCCGACATCCCCGACATGGCGCTGGCGCCGTGCCACGCGATGTTCCAGTTCTACGTGGCCGACGGGCGGCTCTCGTGCCAGCTGTACCAGCGCAGCGCAGACCTCTTCCTCGGCGTGCCGTTCAACATCGCCTCGTACGCCCTGCTCACGCTCATGGTGGCCCAGCAGGCCGGGCTCGAGCCGGGTGACTTCGTGTGGACCGGCGGTGACTGCCACATCTACGACAACCACCTCGAGCAGGTGCGAGAGCAGCTGACGCGCGACCCGTACCCCTCCCCGACGCTGCACCTGGCCCGCACGCCCGCGTCGATCTTCGACTACGCGTTCGAGGACTTCGTCCTCGAGGACTATCAGCATCACCCCGCCATCCGCGCCGCGGTGGCGGTGTGACCGCTCGGGTCGGTCTCATCTGGGCCGAGGCCCGCGGCGGCGTCATCGGCGCGCGGGGCGGCATGCCCTGGCACGTCCCCGAAGACCTCGCGCGCTTCAAGAGCACGACCGTCGGCGCGCCCGTGGTGATGGGCCGGCGCACGTGGGAGTCGTTCCCCGAGCGGTTCCGCCCGCTGCCCGGGCGCCGCAACATCGTCGTGACCCGGCAGGAGGACTGGGCGGATGCCGGAGCCGAACGCGCCGCCTCGCTCGAGGCCGCGCTCACCGCGGCGCGAGAGACGGACCCCGAGTGGATCTGGGTCATCGGGGGCGGGCAGCTCTACCGCGCGGCGATCGCGCTCGCCGATCGTCTCGACGTCACCGAGCTCGACCTCGACGTCGACGGCGACACGCGCGCTCCCGAGCGCACCGGCTGGCGCACAGTGAGCGCCGACCCCGCGGACGGCTGGCACACCTCGCGCACCGGCATCCGGTATCGCTTCCTCGTGCAGGAGCGCGACACGTAGGCTGACGCGCACGACGGCGTTGATCACCGGGGCGAGCTCGGGACTCGGGGCGGAGTACGCGCGGCAGCTGGCTGCCAGGGGGCCGACCTGATGCTCGCGGCGCGCGACCGCGACGCCCTCGACACGCTTTCGGCACGGCTGCGGGCCACGCATGGCGTCGAGGTCGAGGTGGTCGCCGCAGACCTGCTCGACCCGCGCCACCGCGTCGAGGTCGAAAGTCGCGTCGCCGACGACGAGCGGCCGATCGAGATCCTCGTCAACAACGCCGGGTTCGGGCTCTCGCTCGCCTTCGAGCGCAATGACATCGACGACGAGGTGCGGCACCTGCAACTCCACGTCGAGGTGCCGATGCGCCTCACGCACGCCGCGCTCGGCGTGATGGCCGCGCGTGGGCACGGGCGGATCCTCAACGTCGCCTCGGTCGCGGCGTTCATCCCGCGCTCCACGGCGCGTGCAGGGGGTGGCTGGTGAGCTTCAGTCGCTGGACGGGCGGTATCGTCCGCTCGGCGTCACCGTCACCGCGGTGTGCCCGGGGTACACGCACACGAACTTCCACGAGCGCGTGGGACCGGCTCCGGGAGAGGAGAGGATCCACCCCGCGATGTGGCTCGACGCGCGCGACGTCGTGGCGCAGTCGCTGCGCGACGCGGCGCGCGGCGTCTCCGTCCCCGTCTCCGTGCCGGCGCTGCGCTACAAGGTGCTCGTCGCGCTGGCACGGTTCGCCGCGCCGCGCCTCGCCGCGCGGGTCGG
>NZ_RRYE01000267.1 GCF_004010105.1 Microbacterium sp. CPCC 204701 | reverse complement strand
CGGCAGCGGTCGCCGCGCTCGCCACGGTGGCGCTGCTCGCGACCGGGTGCCGGCCCGAGCCGTCGGGCACGCCGGAGCCGTCCGGCTCGGCGACCCTCGACGAGCCGACGCCCGGACCGTCGGTGTCGCCCATCGAGACCGAGCTGCCGGATGCGGGGTTCGAGATGCCGGCGTCGTGCGAGCAGATCTACTCCGCCGACATGCTCGCGCAGCTGCAGTCCGAGAACCCGCCGCTGAACGACCCCGGCGTCACGATGCTCTCGACCGAGAACGCCGAACTCCTCGAGGTGATCCACAGCGGTGCGCCGACGCTGCGCTGCTCGTGGGGGCAGCCCAGCGAGTTCGGGCTGGCGACCAACGTGACGGCGATCGACGCCGAGCAGGCGGCGGGCATCGAGTCGGCTCTGCCGGCGGCCGGGTTCGGGTGCGAGGCACTCGGCGACGGCACCGTCTGCCGCGTCGAGCAGCGGGGCGTCACGCTCGACGACGAGGAGTACATCCGCGGCGAGACGCACTACATCGGCGACGGTGCAGTCCTCACCACCGCGTGGATCAATTTCGCCCCCGACGGGTACACCGAAGACATCGTCGCGACGCTCTGGGGCTGAGCGCTCGGCTCTCCGTCGCGATCCCTTTCCCGCTGCGCGACCGAATCCGGCTAGAATGGGCGGTGGGGAATCCGGTGACGATGTCGCAGCTCGCAGAAGCGAGTGCCCGCGGCCGCCACGGCGCACCCCGATCCCGCGTTCGCGACGGCGTTCGCGCCGCCCGCGGGAGCACGCAGATCCATCGGTGTCATCCGATCATCGCCGGGCCCGATCCGGCACTCACGCTCAGGAGGAGCATGCCGACCACGGCACCCGCCCAGGCGGCGCAGCGTCGCCGCAAGTCCTCGTCCGCGCGCCGCGACGACGAGGCCCCCATCATTCCGATCCTCGCCCGTAAGGTGCGAGAGGTTGAGGCGAAGGCCCAGCGCGGCAAGCTCGGACCCACCAACCGCGTCAAGTTCCAGGTGATCGCGTTCCTGGTGCGCGAGGAGCGCGCCCGGGTCAAGAACGACGGCGAGCTGGCGGATGCCGCGCGCTCCGAGCTGCTGAAGCGCCTCGACGGCGTCGCGACGATCCTGGCGAAGACCGCCGCACGCGACACGTCGCTCATCCAACTGCTCGAGGTCGACCAGGCCACCTCGCCGGTCGCGCGCCGCATGCGCCGCGACTGGCTGCTCGAGTCGGGTGCCGAGCTGCCGCCGGACGAGCTCATCATCACCGATGTCGCCCCGATCGCCGCCCCCGTGGTGCCGGCCGCCCTCGCCGAGCGCCAGGTCGTGCCGCCGCAGGTCGAGGCCCGTCGCGAGGCCAACCCGTTCCTCGCTCCCGACCTCTCCGTCCGCGCGCCGAAGGAGACGCCGCGACGGCGGCTCGACAGCTGGGAGCTCATGGGACCGCTGTACAAGGCGTTCGAGACCGGCGCGGGCGGCGGAAGCGCCACGATGGACCTGCCGCCCGTGCCCGAGTTCGACCGGCTGTCGCCCAGAGGGCTCGAGATCATGCCGCACCAGTCGCGGTTCCTCGAGGCCGTGCGCGACGGCCACCGCACTTTCCTCCTCGCGGACGAGCCGGGCCTCGGCAAGACGGCGGAGTCGGCGCTCGCGGCATCCGTCGCGAACGCGTACCCGCTGCTGGCCGTCGTGCCCAACGTCGTGAAGATGAACTGGGCGCGTGAGGTGGAGCGCTGGACGCCCCAGCGCCGCGCCACCGTCATCCAGGGCGACGGCGAAGACATCGACGCGTTCGCCGACGTGTTCATCGTCAACTACGAGATCCTCGACCGCCACCTGTCGTGGCTCAGCTCCCTCGGGCTGAAGGGCATGGTGGTCGACGAGGCGCACTTCATCAAGAACCTCACCTCGCAGCGCTCGCAGAACGTGCTGGCGCTCGCCGCCCGCATTCGCGAGCAGGTCCGCGACCCGCTGCTGCTGGCGCTGACCGGCACGCCGCTCATCAACGACGTCGAGGACTTCGACGCGATCTGGCGCTTTCTCGGCTGGACCACCGGCGCGAAGCCGGGCCCCGTGCTCATGGAGAAGCTCGACGAGACGGGTCTCACGCCCGCCGACAAGGCCTTCTATCCCGAGGCCCGCGAGGCCGTGATCTCGATGGGCATCGTCCGTCGCAAGAAGAAGGATGTCGCCGCAGACCTTCCCGACAAGCTCATCGCGGATCTTCCCGTGGAGCTCGACGACGAGTTCGGCCGCTCCATCCGACAGGCCGAGCGCGAGCTGGGCGAGCGTCTGGCCGCGAAGTACCGCCGCATCATCGATGCTCGTGGCGATCGCGGGCTTGCGCCGGGCGAAGTGGACGAGGACATCGTCAGGCTGGTCGCCCACAACGAGCTCGAGGAATCCAAGGCCGCCGGCACCGGGTCCGAGAACGTCTTCACCATGGTCCGCAAGATCGGCCAGGCGAAGGCCGTGCTCGCGGCCGACTACGCGGTGCAGCTGCAGCGCTCGGTCGGCAAGGTCGTGTTCTTCGCGAAGCACATCGACGTCATGGACGCCGCCGAGGCGCATTTCGCCGCGGCGGGCCTGAAGACGGTCTCGCTGCGCGGCGACCAGGCATCCACGGCTCGCCAGCAGGCCATCGACGCGTTCAACAGCGACCCCGACGTCGGCATCGCGGTCTGCTCGCTCACCGCGGCGGGCGTCGGCGTGAACATGCAGGCGTCGTCGAACGTCGTGCTCGCCGAGCTGTCGTGGACGGCCGCCGAGCAGACGCAGGCGATCGACCGCGTGCACCGCATCGGCCAGGACGAGCCGGTGACGGCGTGGCGCATCATCGCCGCGCACACGATCGACACGAAGATCGCCGAGCTGATCGATTCGAAGCAGGGGCTCGCCGCCCGCGCGCTCGACGGCGAGGCGGTCGACCCGCAGTCCAGCGACTCGGTGCAGCTGTCGGCCCTCATGCACGTGCTGCGTCAGGCCCTCGGCGGCGCATAGGCCCGAGCAGCGATCGACGAGCGGCGCCCCTGGCGCCGCTGAGCCGTGCGGCAGGGTGACCGAGCGCGTCGGGCCGCCCGTGTGGCAAGGCGCGGCATCCGGCACTAATGTCGGGTGAGGCAGCGTCGCCGGACCTCTTCACCCGACAGCGAGGAACCTGAGCTATGAAGATCGGCATCCTGACGAGCGGCGGCGATTGCCCCGGACTCAACGCGGTCATCCGTGGCGTCGTGCTCAAGGGCACGACGACGTACGGCCTCGAGTTCGTCGGCATCCGCGACGGCTGGCGGGGTGTCGTGGACGGCGATTTCTTCCCGCTGACACGCCACGAGGTCAAGGGTCTGTCGAAGGTGGGCGGCACGATCCTCGGCACGAGCCGCACGAACCCGTACGAGGGTCCGCGCGGCGGCGCCGAGAACATCGCCAAGACGATGTACGGTCACCGCCTCGACGGCATCATCGCGATCGGCGGCGAGGGCACACTGGCCGCCGCCAACCGTCTCGCCAACGACGGCATCAACGTGCTCGGCGTTCCCAAGACGATCGACAACGACCTGCGCGCCACCGACTACTCGTTCGGATTCGACACCGCCGTGAACATCGCCACCGACGCGATGGACCGTCTGCGCACCACCGGCGACTCGCACCAGCGGTGCATGGTCGCCGAGGTCATGGGCCGCCACGTCGGCTGGATCGCGCTGCACGCGGGCATCGCCGCGGGCGCTCACGCGATCTGCATTCCGGAGGTGCCGCTGTCGATCGACGACGTCGTAGAGCTCGTCACCCGGGCGCACGATCGCGGTCGTGCCCCGCTCGTGGTCGTCTCGGAGGGTTTCAAGCTCAAGGGCCAGGACGAGGCCTACTCCGACAAGGGCCTCGACGCGTTCAACCGCCCACGCCTCGGCGGCATCAGCGAGGTGCTCGCGCCCGAGATCGAGCGCATCACCGGCATCGAGACCCGCGCCACGGTGCTGGGTCACATCCAGCGCGGCGGATCGCCGTCGGGCTTCGACCGCGTCCTCGCGACGCGCCTCGGCCTGCACGCCGCCGACGCGATCGTCGACGGCGCGTGGGGGCAGATGGTGGCGCTGCGCGGCATCGACATCGTCCGTGTGCCGTTCGCCGACGCGCTCGGCGAGCTCAACAGCGTCCCGCTGTACCGCTACGAAGAGGCCGCCGCGCTGTTCGGCTGATCCTCGACCCGACGGATGCCTCGCCGCGAGGCATCCGCTCGCCTTTCTGCACCCCGCGCGACCACCCGGCCCCGCC
>NZ_RRYE01000266.1 GCF_004010105.1 Microbacterium sp. CPCC 204701 | reverse complement strand
CGGGCGCGCTCCCCGCGACCGGCAAGGTCGGCGAGGGTGAGGGCTTCGTGCCCGCCGCCGACGCCCAGGGCTACGCGCGCCGGTGCGCGCTGAATGCGATCGCCGCCGCCGCGGCCGCGGTGGGCGGCGTGGACCGACTGACCGGCGTGGTCAAGGTCACCGGGTTCGTGGCATCCGTCCCGGAGTTCTCCGGCCAGCCCGGCGTTATCAACGGCGCGAGCGAGGTGCTCGGCGAGATCTTCGGTGACGCCGGACGGCACGCGCGCTCCGCCGTGGGCGTGCCGGTGCTGCCTCTCGACGCTCCCGTCGAGGTCGAGGTCGTCTTCTCGTTCGCCTGATCCGCACGACGCAGACGGATGCCGCAGCCGGTGCCGCGGCATCCGTCCGTCGCTACTTGACCTGGGCCGAAATGACCGACATCACCGCCGTGTCGGCGAGGGTCGTCGTGTCGCCGACCTCGCGGCCCTCGGCGACGTCGCGCAGCAGGCGGCGCATGATCTTGCCCGAGCGGGTCTTGGGCAGCTCGCCCACGATGTAGACGTCGCGGGGCCGGGCGATGGGGCCGATCTGCTCGCCGACCCACTGACGCAGGGTCTGTCCGAGGCCCTCGACGGGATGCTCGTCGAGGTACGACTGCTTGATGATGACGAATGCGACGACGGCCTGTCCCGTGGTCTCGTCGGACGCCCCGACCACCGCGGCCTCGGCGGTCGCCTCGTGGGCGACGAGGGCGGACTCGATCTCGGTCGTCGACAGGCGGTGCCCCGACACGTTCATGACGTCGTCGACGCGGCCGAGGAGCCACACGTCTCCGTCGTCGTCGAGCCGGGCCCCGTCGCCGGCGAAGTAGTAGCCCTGGGCGCGGAACTTCTCCCAGTACGTCTCGACGAAGCGGTCGGGGTCGCCCCAGATACCGCGCAGCATGGACGGCCACGGCTCGGTGACGACGAGCAGTCCGCCGTTGCCGGTGCCGACGTGCGTGCCGTCCTCGTCGACGACGTCGATCGCGATGCCGGGCAGCGGCACCTGGGCAGAGCCAGGCTTGGTCTCGGTGACTCCCGGGAGCGCCGAGATCATGATCGCGCCGGTCTCGGTCTGCCACCACGTGTCGACGATCGGCGCGGTCTTGCCGCCGATGATCTTGCGGTACCACATCCACGCCTCAGGGTTGATGGGCTCGCCCACAGAGCCCAGCAGGCGCAGCGACGACAGGTCGAACTGCTTCGGGATGGCGCGGCCGAGCTTCATGAACGAGCGGATCGCCGTCGGCGCGGTGTAGAGGATCGTGACACCGTACTTCTGCACGATCTCCCACCAACGACCCGGGTGCGGGGCATCCGGTGTTCCTTCGTAGAGCACCTGCGTCGCGCCGTTGGCGAGTGGGCCGTACGTCACGTACGTATGGCCGGTGACCCAGCCGATGTCGGCCGTGCACCAGTACACGTCGGTCTCGGGGTGGATGTCGTGCACGACCCTGTTCGTGAAGGCCGCCTGGGTCAGGTAGCCGCCCGAGGTGTGCAGGATGCCCTTGGGCTTTCCGGTGGTGCCCGACGTATAGAGGATGAACAGCGGGCTCTCGGCGGGGAACGCCTTCGCCTCGTGCTCGGCGGACGCCTGCGGCACCACGTCGTGCCACCACAGGTCGCGGCCCTCGGTCCACTCGACTGCGTTCCCGCCGCGCTTGACGACGAGCACGTGCTCGACGGTCTCCTGCGGGCCGGAGCCGTTGCGGGCGGCGAGCGCCAGGTCGACGGCGGGCTTGAGCGGCGAGACCTTGCCCTTGCGGTACCCGCCGTCGGCGGTGATGACGAGTTTCGCGCCGGCGTCGTCGATGCGGGCGCGCAGGCTGTCGGCCGAGAAGCCCCCGAAGACGACGGAGTGGATCGCGCCGACGCGCACCACGGCGAGCATCGCGGCGACGGCCTCGGGGATCATCGGCATGTAGATCGCGACGCGGTCGCCCGCGCCGATGCCCAGGCCCTCGAGGACGTTGGCGAGGCGCTTCACCTCGTCGGTGAGCTCGGTATAGGTCACGCGACGCTCATCGCCCGGCTCGCCTTCCCACAGCAGCGCGACGCGGTCGCCGTGGCCGGCTTCGACATGGCGGTCGAGGCAGTTGAACGCGACGTTGAGCTCGCCGTCGGCGAACCACTGCGCGAACGGCGGGTTCGACCAGTCGAGCACCTGCGTGAACGGCTTGTGCCAGTGCAGCGCGCGGGCCTGGTCGGCCCAGAATCCCTCGCGATCGGCCTCCGCCTGCGCGTAGAGCCCAACGGTTCCCACGGCATCGCGGGCGAACTCGGGCGCGGGCGGGAAGCGCCGGGTCTCGTCGAGGAGGTGGTCGATCTGGCTGCTCGGTGCCTGGTTGCTGCTCATGGGGAGCGCGCTCCTTTGCGGGCTGACGGAAGGACGTGACGGATGCCGGGGGTTCGGCGCGTCTGCTGGGAAATGTACCCACGGTCACGGGAGTGGGCTACCCCCGATAGTAGGTGGGGCCGGGGGTTCTTCGACTCGAGTGATATATCGGTGAGAATCCTCTCCTTTTCGCTTTGTACGGGCGCCTTCCTCGCATAAGCTGTCCCCCGGCCGAACTTCGATTCTGGCATTGCGGCACCCGACGTCACCCCCCCGAATTCGGGTACCGCGCGTGGCGGCATCCCATTCCCCCCATGGGATGCCGCCCTCAACTTTTTTATGGGAGCGATCCCGTCAGCGCGCGAGCGCCCGCATCCTCTCCTCCACAGGCGGACTCTTCGCGGGCTTGTCCACCGATCCTCGACCGCGAGGCCCGGCGGCGTGCGGGCGCTCTTAGCGTCGGAGCATGTCCGCGCCCTTCGTCGTCCGTCCCCGCGATCGCAGTCCCGGCGCGCCGGCGGTTCGACGGGTGACAGACGCCCCCACCGCCGTTGCGGCACTCCGGGCCCCCCGCGCCGCCGGCGTGATCAGCGCCGTGTCCAGAGAGCTCCGGCCATGGGTGCCTGCGCCGCGTCGGGCCGAGCACGAGCCGGAGGCCGGGGGTGACGGTGCCTCGGCCGACCGTGCAGCGCTGCCCGATCCTCGCGAGGCGCCGCGGACGCCTCCGCCGCACATCGACCGGCATCCCGTTCTCGCCCCGTTCGAGACGTACCTCGGCGACCACGACGTGACCGACCTCTTCGTGAACGGATCGGCCGGGCTGTTCGTGGATCGCGGTGCGGGCCCCGTGCGCGCACGGGAATGGCGGGCAACCGACGAGGAGGTGCGCGGCCTCGCCGTGGCGCTCATCGCGGCGGGCGGGCGCCACATCGACGACGCGGCGCCCTGTGTCGACGTCCGCCTCGACGGCGGCATCCGCGTGCACGCCGTGCTGCCGCCGATCGCGCCGGCGGGCACCGCCATCTCGATCCGGGTGCCGCGCCTGTCGGGCGCGGTACTCGACGAACTGCACGAATCGGGCATGTTCGACGACTCCATGCACCGGCGCCTCGGTGAGGCGATCGCCGCCCGCCGCAACCTCCTCGTTTCGGGCGCGGCAGGTGCCGGCAAGACGACGCTCCTCGCCGCGCTCCTGCGGGAGGCGTCCCCGCACGAGCGGATCGTGACGATCGAGGACGTCGCCGAGCTGCAGATCGCCCACCCGCACCACGTCCGACTCGAGGCGCGCCAGCCGAATCTCGAGGGAGCCGGAGGCATCGGCCTCGCGCGCCTGGTGCGCGAAGCGCTGCGGATGCGGCCCGATCGGCTGGTCGTGGGGGAGTGCCGTGGCGACGAGGTGCGCGAACTGCTTTCGGCGCTGAACACCGGGCACGACGGCGGGGCGGGCACCGTGCACGCCAACAGCCTGCATGACGTGCCCGCCCGACTCGAAGCGCTGGGGGCACTTGCCGGCCTCGACGATCGCGCACTGGCCCGCCAGGCGGCGAGCGCGCTCGACCTGGTGCTCCACGTCGAGCGCAGCCGCGATGGCGCGCGACGTCTCGCGGCAGTGGGCCGCCCGATCATCGGCCTGAGCGGACGGCTCGCGATCGAGGAGGTCGCATGGTCCGCCGCATGAGAGCACCGGCGCGTGACGACGGATCCGCCGCAGCGGAGACGCTGCTGCGCCTCGCGGTGATGCTGCAGGCCGGAGTCGCTCCCGGGGCGGCGTGGAGCCACCTCGCCGCCTCCCGCGACCCCGCCGCCGTGCGGGTGACCGCGGCTGTCGCGGAGGGGATGCCGTTGACCCGCGCGATAGCGGCGTCCGGCGGCTGGGCGTGGCGTGAGGTCGCGGTCGCGTGGCATGTCGCGACGACCGTCGGCG
>NZ_RRYE01000265.1 GCF_004010105.1 Microbacterium sp. CPCC 204701 | reverse complement strand
CCGCGGACGCCACCGCGAGCCCCACCGAGACGCCGATCCAGCCGACGCCGACACCGAGCGGCGTCGCGAATGCGAGCGTGATCAGCGACGCCGCGGCCAGCAGCGAGCCGCCGACCGCCCACGGGCGGCGGCGCCCCCACCGCCCTCGCGTACGATCCGACAGGGCACCTGCGACGGGCAGGACCACGATGGCGACCACGCCGCCGATGCCGAGCACCAGGCCCGAGTAGACCACTCCGGCGATCCATCCCGACGCGTCGTCGGGCGAGTCGAGCTGAAGCGGCAGCAGCAGCTGGACGGGTGTCAACTGCGCCGTCCAGATCGCGAGCCACGCGAGGGTGAAGAGGCTGAACCAGCCGGCACCGGCCCTGCGTGCGACGCCGGCGCTCATGCGCCGGCTCCTGCCGAGACGGTGGTCGAAGACGCGGTCGCGCTGCGGCGAGCATGCTCGATGAGGGTGCGATACCAGTCGTACGACGCCTTCGGAGTGCGTGCGGCGGAGTCGAAGTCGACGTGCACGAGCCCGAATCGCTGTGTGAAGCCCTCGACCCACTCGAAGTTGTCGAGGAGCGACCACACGGTGTACTCCCGCACATCCACGCCTGCCGCAAGCGCGGATCCGACGGCGCCGATGTGGCCGGCGAGATAGTCGATGCGGGCGGCGTCCTGAAGCGGCGCGCTGACGCGGTCGGGCTCCGGGAACGACGCGCCATTCTCGCCGATGATCATGGGCGGCAGCCGGTCGCCGTAGCGCTCGCGGAAGTCGATCAGCAGGCTCGCCAGCGCCGATGGGACGATCGGCCACTCCGGCCCGAATCCCGTCACGGGGGCGCCGGCCGTGGGGATGATCTCGAATGGGACCGCAGCGCCCTCGGCCGCGGCGGCCACGGTCGTCGGGTTGTAGAAGTTGATGCCGTAGAAGTCGCTGTGCGCGCCGATCAGCTCGAGGTCGCCCTCCTCGACGGGCAGGGCTGGGACTCGGAAGGCCTCGAGGGCGGGATACTCCCCGGTCAGCACCGGGTCGGCGAAGATCCGGTTGTGCAGCAGGTCGTAGGCTCTTGCCGCCACGAGGTCTGCCTCTGCGCCCGAGGCAGGAAGGACGAGCGTGTGGTTGTTGACGATTCCCACCTCCGCGGCGCCGGCACTCCGCAGCACTCGGGCCGCAAGACCGTGCGCGAGCAGCTGGTGGTGCACGGTCGGCAGCGCGCCGAACAGCAGCTGGCGCCCGGGGGCGAGCTGTCCTACGGCGTACCCCTGCAGCGATGTCGAGACCGGCTCGTTGAGCGTGTACCAGTGACGGATGCGGTCGCCCAGGGCGTCTGCGGTCGCTTCGGCGTACTCGGCGAACCGGAGTGCTGTCTCGCGTTCGAGCCAGCCACCCCGAGCCTCGAGGACGCTCGGCAGATCCCAGTGGTACAGCGTGGCGAACGGCGTGATGCCCGCTTCGAGCAGGTCATCGGCCAGACGCCGGTAGTAGTCGAGTCCCGCCTGGACGACACGGCCGCCCGGCTCCGGCTGAACGCGCACCCACGAGATCGAGAACCGGTAGCGATCGACGCCGAGCTCGCGCAGCAGTGCCACGTCGTCACGGTGCCTGCGATAGCTGTCGGGACCCGGGTCTGCGGTCGATCCATCGCGGACGGCAGCCGGCGTGTCGATGAAGTCGTCCCAGATCGATCGGCCACGACCGTCCGCATCCCGTGAGCCCTCGATCTGGAAGGCGGCAGTCGCCGCCGACCATCGGAAGCCGGGCGGGAACATGGCGAGGTCGACAGGCGAGGCGGACGGCATCGGGGACCCTTTCACGTGTGCCGCGTGCGCCGACGCTGGCGCTCGCTGCGTCGATCATGCACCACGATCGGGACCGGCCGCGAACCGGCGCGCCCGGGCCCCGTCAGCGCCGCGCGGCACGACCTGATAGAATCCTTGTTTGGCTTGCGTGTGGGTTCGTCCCTCACGACCGCCGCGAGGCGCCCTCTCTCGCCGACCGGCACATCAAATCCGATTCCCTTCGAACGAAAGAAACGTCGACACGTGGCGAACATCAAGTCGCAGATCAAGCGCAACAAGACCAACGAGAAGGCGCGCGAGCGCAACAAGGCTGTCAAGAGCGAGCTGAAGACGCTCGTGCGCCACACCCGCGAGGCCGTCGCGGCGGGCGACAAGAACGCCGCTGAGAAGGCGCTCGGCAAGGCCACCAAGAAGCTCGACAAGGCCGTCAGCAAGGGCGTCATCCACAAGAACCAGGCGTCGAACCGCAAGTCGGCGATCGCCAAGCAGGTCGCTTCGATCTGAGCCTGCGCAGACCCGACCGCGAGGTCCGAGGCCCGTTCCCCTGCGGGGCGGGCCTTTCTGCTGTCTGCAGCGGAGTGGACGGGGCGGCGTCGGTCGCGCCCGCTCAGGAGCCGTAAGGGGCGCGCGTCGCGATCACGGTGATCATGCGCTCGAGCGCGAACACCGCATCGCGTGAGCCGCCTTTGACCTCGGCATCCGCACGCGCCGTCGCCTGGATCGCGCGACCGAGGGACTCTTCGTTCCAGCCGACGAGGTCGCGGCGGGCGCGATCGACCTGCCAGTCCTTCATGCCCAGCCGTGCAGCCAGAGCCGCCGCCGGCTCACGCGTGCCCGCGACGCGCGCCATCGTGCGCAGCTTCATCGCGACCGCGGCCACGAGCGGTACCGGGTCGGCGCCGGAAGCCAGCGCGTGGCGCAGCGCGATGAGCGCCTCGCCGTACCGGCCCGCGATCGCCGTGTCGGCGACGGTGAAGGCCGACGTCTCGACGCGCCCGCCGTAGTAGCGCTGCACGACGTCGTCGGTCACGTCGCCGGGCACATCGGAGATCAGCTGCTGGCACGCCGCCGCGAGCTCGGTCAGGTCGTCGGCGAACGCCGACACGAGAGCGCGCAGGGCGGCGGGCGCGATGCGCTTGCTCGCGGCCTGGAACTCGCCGGCGGCGAAGTCATAGCGGTCGGAGTCGCGCTTGACGGCCGGGCACGCGATCTCGACGCCCGAGCCGTCGCCGGCGCGGATCGCGTCGAGCAGCTTCTTGCCGCGGACGCTCGCCCCGGTGTGCCGCAGCACGACGGTCGCGCCGTCCTGCGGCGCGGCGAGGTACGAGAGCGCCTCGGTGAGGAAGGTGTCGGAGCACTTCTCGACGCCGCTCACGCGGACCAGTCGCGGCTCGCCGAACAGCGACGGCGACGTGACGCCCAGAAGCGTGCCGGCTGCGTAGTCGTCGGCGCGCACGTCGCTCACCTCGAGCGTCGGGTCTTCGGCGCGGAGATAGTCGCGCACTCCGGCGATCGCACGTTCCGCGCACACCTCCTCGGGACCTGAGACGAGTACGATCGGCGCCGGCTGGGGAGCCCGCCACGCGAGCTGCGGGATGGCGCTGCGCGCCGCCTTCGCGGGGGCGCGACGCGCAGGTGAAGCCATTCCCCCAGCCTACCGACGACCTCCGACTCATCCCCCGCGCTCGCGCCACACGCGCAGCCCGCCGGCGGCTTCCCACACTGCGACGATTCCCTGGAGGTCGGTGCGGACGACGCGCGCGCCGAGACCCTTCAGCAGTTCGAGGATCGTCTCACGGGGGTGACCGTAGTCGTTGTCGGCTCCGACCGTGATGAGCGCGAGTGACGGAGCCGCCGCGGCGTACAGCGCGGGGTCCTGATCGGCACTGCCGTGGTGCGCGACCTTGACGAGCGCGTAGGGCGCCACGAGGGAGCCGGCTGCCCCGAGCGCGCGCTGCGGCGATGCGGAGAGGTCGCCCAGCAGCAGGGTGGCCGGGATCCCGCCGCCGCGTACGTCGAGCACCACGCTGGCGTCGTTCCCAGGCGGGTACGCGCGGCTCTCGGCGATCGGCCACAGCACGCGCCACCGTGCGTCGCCGAGCGAGCCGCTCAGCCCGGCGGATGCCTCGACGCTGTGTGCGCCGGCATGCACGAGGCTCTCGATCGCCGCGCGTCCGTCGTCGTCCGGCGGCCCGTGGATCACGGTACCCACCCGGCCCTCGACGGCCGCGATACCACCGGAATGGTCGCGGTCGAAATGCGTCAGGGCGAGCAGATCGATCCGCTCGATGCCCGCACGCGCGAGGCACGCGGTGAGCGCAGCCGGATCCGGGCCGGTGTCGACGAGCGCGACGACGCCCGCCGAGCGCAGAAGCACGGCGTCGCCCTGTCCGATGTCACATGCCAGCACGCTCCAGTCCGGCGGCAGGGTCCATCGTCCTGCCACCGAGCCGAGCGCGCCGCCGCCGAGCGCGACGCCGGCGACGGTCGCCACGAGAGCGAGCGACGTGCCCCGCAGCAGCCGCCG
>NZ_RRYE01000264.1 GCF_004010105.1 Microbacterium sp. CPCC 204701 | reverse complement strand
CGGGCACGCGGCAGCGCCTCGGCGAGCGCGAGCGCGCGGGCGAACTTGCCCCGGTCGCGGCCGGCCGTCCACGTCGGGTGGTACAGGTACTGCCGTCGCCCGGCGTCATCGATGCCGACCGCCTGGATGTGCCCATTCGGTCTGGCGCTGATCCACACGTCGTCCCACGCCGGAGGGATCACCAGCTTCCGGATGCGCTCCAGATGACGCCGCGTCGGTGTGCGGCCCTTCGCGTCGAGGTAGCGGAACCCGGAGCCTGCACGCACCCGCCGGATCCCGGGATCGTCGTACGGGCGCACGCGCGCGAGTCTCGGCATCCGTCACCTCCTTCGACGAGCCCGGATGCCGGTGCGCGGCGCCCGCTCAGTGGTTGCGCAGCATCGAGATGAGCTCGGACTTGTTCTTGCTCGAGTAACCCGTGAGGCCGAGCTCCTTGGCGCGCTTGCGCAGCTCGGGCACGGTGCGCTCGTCGTAGTCCTTGGCGTTGCCGCCGCGGCTGCCGACCTTCTTGCGCCCCTGACTGGCAGCGGCATTCGAGATGCGCGCCGCCTTCTCCTTCGAGGCGCCGTCCTCGCGCAGCTCTTCGTACAGCTCGCGATCCTTGAGGTTCGATCCGCGTCCTTTGGGCATGCGCTGCTCCTTCCCTCGTCGTCCGCGCTCGCGGACGTCACTGCTCCCGCTCGGTCGTCACAGCCCCTTGCCTCCCGTCACCGGGAGGATGGCTCCAGAGGTGTACGAGGCCTCCTCGCCGGCGAGGTACACGTATGCGCCGGCGAGCTCGGCCGGCTGGCCCGCACGCCCGAGGGGCGTGTCCTGCCCGAACGACTCGAGCCGATCGGCATCCCAGCCGGTCGCCGGGATGAGCGGGGTCCAGATAGGTCCGGGGGCGACGCCGTTCACCCGAATGCCCTTGGGTCCGAGCTCCTGCGCGAGAGCCTTTACGAACGCCACCTGCGCCGCCTTCGTCATGGCGTAGTCGATCAGGCCCGGCGACGGATTGAACGCCTGAACCGACGTCGTCACGATGATCGATGCGCCCGGGTTCATGTGCGGCACCGCCGCCCGCGCCGTGAACAGCTGCGAGTAGAGGTTCGTGCGGAAGACGCGGTCGAACTCGGCTGTCTCGAGCGTGTCGATGCCGTCGCGGTCCTTCTGATAGGCCGCGTTCAGCACCACGACGTCGAGTCCGCCCAGCTCGGCCACGGTGCGCTCCACGATCTCGGCGCAGAACGCCTCCTCGCGGAGGTCGCCGGCCATCGGCAGCGACTTGACGCCGGCCTCGTGCACCCAGCGCACCGTCTCGTCGGCATCTTCCTGCTCTTCCGGCAGGTACGTCAGCGCGACGTCGGCGCCCTCCCGCGCGAAGGCGATCGCGACCGCGCGACCGATGCCCGAGTCACCGCCCGTGATGAGCGCCCGGCGCTCGGTCAGCCGCAGCGAGCCGCGATAGGTGCGCTCCCCGTGGTCCGGAGTGGGCCGGGTCTCGTCGGTGTGGCCGGGCTGGTCCTGCTCCTGCGAGGGGAATCCGCCGGCGTGGTGCTTCTCCGTCGGATCGGTCGGCTCGGATGTGCTCATGCCGCGACGCTACGGCGACGTTCGGGCCCACTCACGGGGGTTGACATCGCGACGAGGCCCCACTACTCCGCCGCAGCCCCGCGGTGCGTCCTCACGCGGCTATCACCGCCGCGGGAAGCTCGTCAAGCCCCTACGACCGCGCCCCTCCCGGTGCCACTCTCGGAAGGTGCCCACGAGGCACCCGGTGCGCTCCCGCGCATCGACGACACAGAAGGAGTGACTCCTATGAACCTCGCCCTGATCATCATCATCGTCGTCGCGATCATCCTTGCGATCGTCGGCGGCCTCAACTCGGCGCTGAGCTGGCTGCTGTGGGTCGCGCTCATCGTCGGAGTCATCGCGCTCATCGCGTTCCTCTTCCGGGTCATCAGCGGCAGCCGCAACACCTGACGACGCGCCGCGTTCCGGAAGCACGGATGCCGCGACCCGGGCGGGTCGCGGCATCCGTCTGTCCAGGGGACTAGAGGTTCGCCTCCGCGTACACGCGCAGCGCGTCGCGCACGAACTCGGCGCCGGCGGTGCCGCCCTCGCTCGTGGCGTAGTTCGCGCCGAAGCGCGGGTCGGCCACGTACATCTCGCCGAGGCCGATGACGTAGCCCTTGACGTCGCCGCCCAGGGCGGCCGCCGGCGTGCCGGGCACGCCGGTGAGCCACTCGACATGGCGCTTCGCGAGCGCCTGCGCCTCGTCGCTCTCAGGGGCGATGCCCGCCTCGGCGGCCGCGATCCAGTCGCGACCGAGGTCGGACACCCGCTGCTGCCACGCGGCCTTCTCGTCGGCGCTCAGCGAGCGCCACCAGCGGTCGCTGTCGGCGTAGGCCTGCGCGCCCCAGCGCTCGACGACCTCCTCCTTGTACTGGGTGTGGTCGAATCCGTCGAACATGTTCTCTGCCATCAGTTCTTCACCTCCTCTCAATGCCGTGATGGTGCCCTCGACCGACGCGATCTGCCGCGTCAGCCGGCCCTGCTCCTGTCGCAGCCACGCGAGGTGGGTCTCGAGCGCGTGGGCTTCGGAGGCCTCGCGGTCGAGCACGTCTGCGATCTGGGGCAGGCCGAGTCCGAGTTCGCGCAGCAGCAGAATGCGCTGCAGGCGCACGAGCGCCGCCCGGTCGTAGTGGCGATAGCCGTTGTGGCCGATGCTCGACGGTGCGAGCAGGCCGATGTCGTCGTAGTGGCGGAGCGTGCGGCTGGTGGTGCCGGCGAGCTTCGCGATCTGCTGGATAGACCATTCGCGGTCGTGGTCCATGAGGCCTCCTCTCTGTCGTTCGCGTCGTGTGCTCCACGCTAGAGGTTGACGTAACGTCAAGGTCAAGTGAGAGATCTCGGACAGACTGGCGTTTTCGCGATATATCGTGTTATTCTCTCTTGACACGCGATATATCGCGACTTGACCCTCGCAGACACAACAGGAGAACCAGCCATGACCCTGGAGAAGTGGATCATCCACCCGGGCGAGACGCGCGTCATCGACATCGAGGATGTGCGCTCGCTCAAAGTCGGCCTCGTCGGAGGCCAGATCGACGTCATCGCCCACGACGAGCCCGGCGCCCGCATCGAGGTGCACGGCGTCACCATCAAAGACCTCCGGATCGAAGTGACCGGCGACACCGTCGAGATCGACCACCCGCAGCTGCGCTGGGACAACTTCCTCGAGGTGTTCCGCAACTTCGGCGCCGGCGGCCCCAAGGCCGAGATCAGCGTCGCCGTCCCGCGCTCGGTCGCACTCAACCTCGGCGTCGTCAGCGCGAGCGCGCTGGTGTCGGGCCTGCGCAACGACGCCCGCCTCAACACCGTCTCGGGCGACATCATCGTCGACGGCCTCACCGGCGACCTCACGGTCAACGCCGTATCGGGCGACGTGCAGGTGCGCGAGCTCGTGGGCGCGCTGAGCGCCAACAGCGTCTCGGGCGATGTCGCCGCCACCGGAGCGCTTCGCAAGGCCACGATCGACACGGTCTCGGGTGCCATTCTCGTGGACTCGACCGGCGACATCGCCTCGGTCAACCTCAACACCGTGAGCGGCAACGCGACGGTGCGCCTCGACAAGGGCTACCCCGCGAACTATGCCGTCCGCAGTGTGAGCGGCCGCGTACTCGTGGACGGCGCCGTGCGCTCGGGCACCGGAACCGGCCCTCTCACCAACTTCACCGGCTCGACCGGTGAGCTCAGCGGCAGCTTCGCCGACGTCCGCGCCAACAGCGTGTCGGGCGGCGTGACCGTGCTGCGCCGCGCCGAAGATGCTCCGACGGATGCCCCAGCCGATGCCGCAGCCGGTGTCGACGAAGCAGCCGGTGTCGACGAAGAGGAATGGTGAGCGCCATGACCCCCGTCTTCTCCCACGGCGATCTGCGCCTGTACCTGCTGAATCTGCTCGATGAGGGGCCGCGCCACGGCTACGACATCATGCAGGCCCTCTCGGACCGCACCGGCGGCACCTACACGCCGAGTGCCGGCACGATCTATCCGCGGCTCGCGAAGCTCGAAGAGGAAGGCCTCGTCACCAAGACCGTCGAGGGCCGCAAGACGATCTACTCGATCACCGAGGTGGGTCACGCCGAGGTGCAGGCTCGGGCCGGAGACCTCGAGGGCATCGAGGCCGGCCTCGCCGACTCGGTGCGGCTCATCGCCGACGAGGTGCGGGGCAGCGTGCGCGAGGCGATGAAGAGCCTGCGCGCCGACCTCGCCGCCGCCTCCCGGGCCGAGCGCACCTCGGCCCCGCACGAGCCGCGCGCCGACGATCCCCGGGTGCT
>NZ_RRYE01000263.1 GCF_004010105.1 Microbacterium sp. CPCC 204701 | reverse complement strand
GCCAGCGCCGGCAGCTCGTCGCCGCTCTCGCCACGCAGGCCGTCGACCTCGCCGAGGATGCCGGGGTCGCCGTCGGCGCGGCCGCGCGCGAAGACGTCGAGAAGACGATCAACGCGGCGGTGATGGATGCCGCGGCCGCCGCCGCCGTCATGACGGGGCGTCTGGTCAAGCCGCTGGAGGCCGGCGACATCGCGCCTGAGGCGCTGGTCGACGCGGTCGGCGGGTCGGTGCCGGGTGTGGTGACTCCGCCTCCTCCGGACGATCTCGCCGAGCGCCGCGCGCGCAAGGCCGCCGAGAAGGCGGCGCGCGAAGCCGAGCGCCTCGCGAACGAGGCGGAGCGTGTGCTCGCGCGCATCGAGGATCGCCGTGCGAAGGCGCAGGAGCGTGCCGACCATCTCGCCGAGCGCATCGGCGACCTTCGCCGCGACCTCGCACGTCTCGAGGACGAGGCCGCTGCCGCGAACGACAAGCTCGCCGCGATCGAGCAGGAGCACCGCGACGCCGCCGCGAAGTCGACGGAGGCGGCGCGCGACGCCGACCGTGCGCAGCGCGCTCTGGATGACCTCTGAACCCGTGGAGACGGATGCCGAGGCATCCGTCTTCACAGGACACTCGTAGCCGGTCTGCCTAGCGTGGAGGGCATGGCCACCCCTGCGCCCCTCGTGCCCGTGACCACCCCCGATGACGATGCCGAGATCACGGTGTCGGCCGCCGAGCTCCGCGAGATGCGCGACGGCCTCCAGCGGTTCCTCATGGAGTACCGGTTCGGCCTGCAGGAGATCGAAACGAAGATCGGCATCCTCCGCGACGAGTTCCTGCTCACGCACGACTACAACCCGATCGAGCACGTGTCGAGCCGCGTGAAGTCGCCGGACAGCCTCGTCGAGAAGGTTCAGCGCAAGGGCATCGATCCCGACTTCGGGTCGATCCGCCGCAGCATCACCGACATCGCGGGCGTCCGCATCACCTGCAGCTTCGTCGCCGACGTGTACCGCCTCTTCGACCTGCTCACCGAGCAGGACGACGTCCGCGTCATCAAGGTCAAGGACTACATCGCCGCGCCGAAGCCCAACGGCTACAAGAGTCTGCACGCGATCATCGAGGTGCCCGTGTTCCTGTCGACGGGACGCATCGATGTGCCCGTCGAGGTGCAGTTCCGCACGATCGCGATGGATTTCTGGGCGAGCCTCGAGCACAAGATCTACTACAAGTACGCCACGCGCGTGCCGAACGAGCTGCTCGAGAGCCTCAAGGACGCCGCAGAGACGGCCGCCGAGCTCGACCAGCGCATGGAACGGCTGCACGGCGAGATCCGCGGGCACGCCGTCGGCGATCTCGCCACCGGCACGCAGGTGATCCGCGGCCGCGAAACCGAGACCCGCACGGACGGCGAGCACCGAGCGCCGCGCGCACTCACGTCCGGCGCAGCGCAGCCTGCCTCCCCGACGGATGCCGTGCCCCCGGTCGCCGGGCCCGTTTGTCTGTGAGCGACGCCGCGCTCACGTCGTGAGCGCAGCGGCCCGCTCGCGACGTCGAGCTCACGCCTCCCTCGGGGCGGCTTGATGCGCATCTGAGCAGACCGGGAGGTGACGGCGCGGCAGGTCGGCGCTACGGTCAGCAGTGATGCCGACACGACCGACTCCCTCCCGTGCACATCGAACGCGGCCTGCTGCGTGGCGGTGGCTCGTCGCGAAGGGGCACCCGCTCGCCGCCGCCTTCGTGGCCGCGACCCTCGCCGTCCTCGGCGGCGTCGTCGCCGCAGAAGAGTGGCGGGTGATCGGGAACGCCCTCGAACGCCCGGACATCGATGCCTTCTACGAGCAGCCGCCCGACGCCGCAGCGGGTGAGCCCGGGTCCCTCGTGAAGCTCGACGCTCTGCTCGGCGCACCCTTCGCCAGCAGGGCATGGCGGCTGATGTACCGGACGACCGACGTGCACGGCGACCCGGCTGTCGCGACGGGCGTGCTCGTCGTCCCCCTGACGCCGGCACCGGCCGGGGGTCGCACGGTCGTCTCGTGGGGCCATCCGACCACGGGTGCCGCGCGAGAGTGCGCTCCCTCGTACGGCTTCGATCCGTTCCTCGGCATCGAGGGTCTGCGCTTCCTCCTCGACCGCGGATACGCGGTCGTCGCGACCGACTACGTCGGCATGGGCACGGACGGCGTGGACTCGTACCTCGTCGGCGCCACCGGAGGGAATGCGGTCCTCGATGCCGCGCGGGCCGCCCGCGCGGTGCCGGAGGCTCGGGCGACGGATCGGGTCGTGCTGTGGGGTCACTCCCAGGGGGGTCAAGCGGCTCTCTTCGCGGCGGAGCGGGCGAGCAGGTACGCGCCGGAGCTCGCGATCCTCGCGGTCGCCGCCGCGGCGCCTGCCGCCGATCTTCGTGGACTCATGAGCGCTCACCTCGACGACATCTCGGGTGTCACGATCGGAGCGTATGCGTTCACCGCGTACGCCCAGGTGTATGCCGAAGCCCCGCTCGACGGCATCCTGACGTCCGCGGCGCTCGAGACGGTGCCGGAGATGAACGAGCTCTGCCTGCTGTCGCACCTCTCGGAGCTGCATCGGATCGGCGCGCCTCTCGTCGGTGACTTCACGACCCGCGATCCCACCACGTCCGAACCATGGGCGACGCTTTTCGCAGAGAACTCCGCTGGGTCGGAGGCGTTCGATGCGCCGCTCTTCCTCGCGCAGGGGCTCGCCGACGAGTTGGTCGTGCCCGCAGACACCGAGCGGTTCGCCCGACACGAGGCATCCCTCGGCATGGCGGTGACATATCACGAGATCCCCTTCGCCGACCACGGAACGGTGGCATACCTCGCGCTGCCGACCATGCTCGGCTGGCTCGACCGAGTCGCGGCTGAGCAGGTGGAGACCGCGCCTTGATTCCGCGCGATCTGCGCGACGGGGCGGCAGCCCTCCGTCGCTAGTCTGATCGCGTGGAAGAGCCCCAGCCGCTGATGCTCCTGCTGATCCCGCTGCTCGCGGTGCTCGCCCCCCTCCTCGCGCGAGGCCTCGGCCGGTGGGCGCGCATCCCGGTGGTGGTGTTCGAACTGGTGCTCGGCATCCTGATCGGTCCCGCGGTTCTGGGCTGGGCGCACGAGCATGCGTTCATCGACATGCTGTCGGAGCTCGGGCTGGCGCTGCTGTTCTTCGTCGCCGGCACCGAGATCCAGTTCGGGTCGTTCCGCGGGCGACTGGGCCGGCGGGCGTCGCTCGGGTGGATCCTCAGCCTCGTCGTGGGCGTGGCGGCGGGGTTCCTGCTCGCGCCCGGCGAAGCGGCGGTCGTGATCGGCGTCGCGCTGTGCTCGACCGCCCTGGGCACGCTGCTGCCGATCCTGCGGGACTCGGGAGAGCTGCGCACCCCGTTCGGTCAGGCGGTCTCGGCGATCGGCGCCGTGGGCGAGTTCGGGCCGCTGATCGCGATCTCGCTCTTCCTTGGCGGACGAGAGCTGGGTCTGGCCACCATCGTGCTCGTCGCCTTCATCGCGATCTCCGGACTCGCGATCTGGCTGGCGTTCACGCTTCCGCGCGGGGCGATGCACAGCTTCGTGAACTCCACCCTGCACACCTCGGGGCAGTTCGCGATCCGCGTGGTCTTCCTGATCCTGTGCTCGCTGATCGCGCTGAGCATCGTGCTCGACCTCGACATGCTCCTCGGCGCGTTCGTCGCCGGCATCATCTGGCGCCTCATCATGCGCGACGCGTCCGAGCACGACCGCGAGGCGGTCGAGAGCAAGATCGAGGGCGTCGCGTTCGGCTTCCTGGTGCCGGTGTTCTTCATCTACACCGGGGTCACGTTCGATCTGCAGTCCCTGCTCGAAGACCCGGTCCAGTTCCTGCTGCTGCCGGTGGGCCTGATCGCGCTCCTGGTGGTGCGCGGCCTGCCGTCGATGCTCGCGGCCCCCCAGGGGTCCACGCGCCGCGAGCGGTTCTCGATCGCGCTCCTGGGCGCGACCGGCCTGCCGATCATCGTCGCGGTGACGGCGATCGGCGTCGACGAGGGCATCCTGACATCGTCGCAGCAGGCCGTGCTCGTGGCGACCGGCATGCTGTCGGTGCTGGTGTTCCCGCTCGTGGGCATGGCGCTGCGGGGCGACAAGGTGCGCGCGAGCACCTCGATGCAGGACGACGTGGCATGACTGCGAGGGAACTCCTGGATGCCGCGCGCGAGCGGCTGCGCGCGGCTCCCCGTGAGGCTCTCGGCGAACTCGTCGAACCGCGTCGCATCCTCGGCATCGCGCGGGCGCCTCGAATCGAGCACCGGGGAGATGCGTGGCACGTCGGCGTGCTGCTGCTGGCCGACGACGCGGTGCTCGCCACCGGCGACATCGTGCGCGCCCGTCAAGAGGCGCGCCGCGGCTACACGGCCGAGTCGCAGCGGCGCCGCG
>NZ_RRYE01000262.1 GCF_004010105.1 Microbacterium sp. CPCC 204701 | reverse complement strand
CGCCGCGGCGACCGCCCGGCCGACGCGGCCGTCGCCGACGATCGCGACGCGCTCGAGCGTCGCCTCACGCCCTGCGGCGCGCGCCGCATGATCATCGCGATCCGGCATCGTCGTCTCCTGTCGTGCACAACTGTGACGGCCCCGTACGAAACTACCCTGTGCACGCCGCCAGGCCCCCGCGGGACGATCCCGTGGGGGCCTGCGTCTCTGCAGAGGCGTGGGCGCCGTGCGCCGGGTTAGGCGTGCTGCGGCAGCGTGTAGGCGATGCTCACGCGCTCGATCGAGCCGTCGAAGGCGAACGGCATCTTGTCGACGTAGGCGCGCGACACGGCACCGCCGTACGCGCGGCCGATGTCGAGACAGTCGTTCGCCGTGAACAGCAGCGGGGCGCTGATCGGCACGATCCCCGAAGCCACGTCGTCGCCGTTCACACGCAGCGTCACGTTGAGCGGACCGCCCGGCCTCGGCTCGACGTACGTGGTCTCGATCTCGATCTCGACCTGGCCCGCCGGAAGGGCGGCGGATGCCTCGACCTTGGTCCGCTGCACCAGGAACAGGTTGTACTCGTACTTCAGAATGCCGTGCTCGACGAAGGCGGTGAGCCCGCCGCCGGCGCCGCCCAGCTTGTAGAGCACGCCGTTCGCCCGCTCGCCGACGTTCGCTTTGATCGTCACGACGTTCGGCTTGTTGCCGAGCGCGGGCGCGCAGAACTCCGGCACGCGCACCGTGTCGCCGGTCATCTCCCACTGGGTGTACGGCACCGAGATGCGGTACTCGGGGTGGTAGACGGGCACCCACAGGCCGGCGCCGACCGGGAGCACCTCGTTCTTGGCGGCCTCGATAGCGAAGAGCTCCTTCAGTTCGGCGAGCTTCTCGGGGTTCTCGGCCGCAAGGTCGTGCGCCTGGCTCCAGTCCTCGTCGAGGTGGTACAGCTCCCACGCGTCGTGGTCGGGGGTCCAGGTCGCGATTCCGGGAGGGGTTCCGGGCACCCACGGCAGGCGCGGGCCGATCGCGGACGCCATCCACCCGTCGGCGTAGATCGAGCGGCTCGCCATGATCTCGAAGTACTGGGTGCGGTGGCGGCTCTCGGCCGCCGGATCGTCGACGGCGTACGCGAGGCTCGTGCCGTCGATCGGATCCTGGTGGATGCCGTTGACCACCTCCGGGTGCGAGATGCCGAGGATCTCGTAGATCGTCGGCACGACGTCGATCACGTGGTGGAACTGCGTGCGCGGCGCCGGATCGTGCGCGATGCGACCCGGCCAGCGCAGGAACATCGGGTTGCGCGTGCCGCCGAGGTGCGAGGCCATGAGCTTCATGCCCTGGTAGGGCGTGGATCCCGCCCACGCCCACGCGGCGTGGTACTGGTTGTCGGTCGCCGGCGTGCCGAGCGCGTCCAGGCCGCCGAGCGCCTCGAGCGCCGCGATGTGCTGGTCGATAGTGGTGGGGATCATGTTCTGCGCGAGCAGTTCGCTGATCGTGCCGTTCTGACCCTCGCCCGACGAGCCGTTGTCGCCCCAGATGTAGACGACGAGCGTGTTGTCGGAGTAGCCGAGCTCTTCGAGCGTGTCGACCAGGCGCCCCGCCTGCACGTCGGCATGCTCGGCGAAGCCCGCGCACACCTCCATGAGGCGAGTCTGGAACGGCCTCTGGTGGTCGGGGATGTCATCCCAGCCCTGCAGGTTGCACGGGCGCGCAGTCAGCACCGCGTCCTCGGGGATCCAGCCGGCCGCCTTCGCGTTCTCGAACGCGCGCTCCCGATACGCGTCCCAGCCGTCGTCGAAGGCGCCCTTGTACTTGTCGGCCCACTCCTTCATGATGTGGTGCGGTCCATGGATCGCGCCGGTGGCCCAGTACATGAAGAACGGCTTGTCGGGCGTGAGCGCCTTGTGGCTGCGCAGCCAGCCGATCGCATCGTCGGCGATGTCCTCGCTGAGGTGATAGCCCTCTTCAGGTGTCCTGGGGGGCAGCACGCTGGTGGTGTTGCGCACGAGGTTCGGCTCGTACTGCGACGCCTCGCCGGCGAGGAACCCGTAGAAGTACTCGAACCCGTAGCCGGTCGGCCAGCGGTCGTATGGGCCCGCGATCGTCGTCTCCTCGGCGGGGGTGTTGTGCCACTTGCCCCACGCGCCGGTCGAGTAGCCGTAGTTGCGCAGCACCTCGGCGACGGTGGCGCTGCTCTTGGGGATGTGCCCCGAATACCCGTCCCAGTCGTTCGCGAGCTCGGCGATCTGCCCGTTGCCCACCCGGTGGTGGTTGCGACCGGTGAGCAGCGCGGCGCGCGTCGGAGAGCACATCGCCGTGGTGTGGAAGCGGTTGAAGCCGATGCCCTCCTCACGGAGGCGGCCGAGCGTGGGGGTGTTGATCGCGCCGCCGAGCGGTGCCGGCAGCGCGGGGCCCGCGTCGTCGATGAGGATCACGAGGATGTTCGGCGCGTCCTCGCCGAGGTGGCGCTGCGGCGGCAGCGGCGCGTACGTCGACTCCGCCAGGGTCCGCCCCGCGAAGCTTCCGGAGGGCTTCGGCGGGAACGGGAGCGTCCGCGCCGGCGGCAGCGGCTCTCCCGCGATCGAGTTCGAAGTTCCGTCGGTCATGCGCGTCTCCTGTCGTCCGCTGCTCCGGGCCCCCGAGCAAGCCGCCTCACGTGCGGGAGCTTCGACGAGAAAGTCGATGGCCCGACCGCGCTGCGGCCACCATAACGCCGCCCGTGAGTCGGCGGCATCGTTCGAATCGCGTGAAGCGCGACCGCCGACACGGCGCTCGGACGACCTCGTGCGCGCATCGAGGCCGCCACAGGGGGATCACGCGATCTGCGTGGTGTGCGATCACCCGTCGAGGTGATCTGCTCGATGCATGACGGCGCGATCCAGCCGCAGCGGCGGCGCGGTTGACGCGATGGAGCTCCTCCGGCGCTTCTGCGTCGGCGATCCACGCATGGAAGCGACAGCCGGCGAGACATGGGCGCACGTGCTCGATCGGCGCACGGCCGCGCTCGTGCGCCTCGGCGCCCTGATCGCGGCATCCGCTCCCACCGCATCGATGCGGTCCGCCGTCGATGAGGCGATCACCGCCGGGGTGTCGGTGAGCGAGATCGTGGGCGTGCTCGATGGGATGGTGTCGATCTCGGGACTCCCGCGCGCCGTCGCCGCCGCGCCGCGCATCGCGGCGGCGCTCGGCTACGAGGAGGAGCTGACCTCCGACGACATCTGAGGCGACCGCACACCGTGGGCCTCCCGCGCGGGCTCAGCCGCCGAGAAGCCCGAGCGAGACCGAGCGCTCGACGGCCGCGCCGCGCGTGGTGACGCCGAGCTTGCGGTAGATCGATCCGACCTCCGAGCTCACGGTGTTGCGCGAGATGAACAGACGCTGCCCGATCTCGGCGATCGTGAGGTGCGTCTGCAGGTAGGGCAGCAGCCGCAGCTCCGCGGGCGTGAGCGGCACCGAGCCGACGCTCGACGGCTGGCCCTGCATCGACGTCCGGAATTCCTCCACCTGCATCGACACCGCCCCGACGTCGGGCCGCTTGTGGAGCAGGTCGTCGATCTCGCGCAGCAGGTGCCACGCCGCCGAGCGGTCGCCGGACGCGACGTGCGCCTTGGCGAGCTGCAGGCGCACGCGCACCGAGAGATATGGCAGCAGGTGCGTGCAGCCGACACGGGCGCGCATCCCCCGTGCGAGCAGCCGTTCGGCGGTTTCGCGATCACCCTCATGCACCGCCACGCGGGCTGCGACCGCCAGCGCCAGTGCCGTCGTGGGATACCCGTCCATGTGGCTCGCGTCGATCGTCGTGACGCCGCGGCGGGCATGCTCTCGCGCGAGCGGCCAGTCACCGCGTTCGATGGCCAGGAGCGCGAGCTCGGGCTCGCTGAGGATGATCGAGTCGGGATTGCCCATGAGCGTCGCCACATCGATGGCCTCGGCGAACGCCGCGCGCGCGCCCTCGCCGTCCTCCACGAGAAGACGAGCCGACCCCCACAGGTGAAGAGCCTGGTCGCGCCACGGGCTTGTGTCGGGCTCGTGCTCGACTGCGTATGCGGCGTCCTCCACGACGCGCTCGTGGCCGTCGACGCACATCGCCGCGCGCACCATCGCACGGGCGGATTCGAAGAGCACACGGTCCTCGTCGGGGAACCCGTTCGTGTCGATCTCGTCCAGCGCTCGCGCCCATCGCTCGCCGGCAGGCACGTCGCCGAGCAGTACCGCGGTCCACGTGATCGACACCACGAGTGCGGGATTGCTCCGCACGACGTCCTCGCCGAGCTCGGTGAACCACCGGCGCACTGTCGAGACCTGGCCCTGCCCGTAGAGGACGAGGGCAAGCTCGGCGACGCGTTCGGCCGCGGCCTCGGCCTCGCCCGCCTGGAGCAGGTGCTCGACCGCCACCGCCGGAGCGCCGTGCTCCTCGTGCCACGCCGCC
>NZ_RRYE01000261.1 GCF_004010105.1 Microbacterium sp. CPCC 204701 | reverse complement strand
GTCTGCGATCGCCCGCGCGGGCGCAACCCTCTCGCTGCTGCGGCGGCGGCCCAAGCCCGTGCCCGCCCTCGAGGCGAACGGCGCCGCGCCGCACGCGTCGCCGTCGGTGCTGCCCACGCCAGAGGGCCGCCCCCACACGGGGACGGTGCAGCCGGTGGTGCTCGGCGACGAGAACCGCGTCCGGCAGGTCGTGGCCAACCTCCTCGGCAACGCGCGCCGATTCACCGCCGAGGATTCCCCCATCGAGCTGCGCATCGGCGTCGATGCGACCGCGCGCATGGGCTGGATCGAGATCGTCGACCACGGCGAGGGCGTGCCCGACCAGATCAAAGACAAGATCTTCCAGCGCTTCTGGCGCGCCGACACATCGCGCACGCGCGAGACCGGCGGCTCGGGCCTGGGGCTGTCGATCGTGGCCTCGATCGTCGAGGCGCTCCACGGCAGCGTCGGGGTCGTCGACACGCCGGGCGGTGGCGCCACCTTCCGCGTCGCCCTCCCCCTCGCCGACGCGCGCGATGCGGCCGAGCACCTCCACATCCCGACGCAGCCGCTGCCGCGCCTGGCCGATGCCGCGGAGTGAGCGGCGCCTCCTCCACCGTCACGGCCTGGGCGGCGCTGTGCACAGATGACGACGGATGCCGCACCCCGGCTGCACGCCACGCCTAGCGTTTCAGGAACCGCGGGTTCCGGCATCCGGCCGCCCGCCTGCAGCGCAAGGAGCCTTCATGGCCGTCTTCTCCGTCGACAGCGACGCCGTCCTCGCCTCCACCGCCGCGGTGCGCGGCACGATCGATCGGCTGCAGGCCGAGTCGAACGCGATGCTCGCGCAGCTGACGCAGCTGCAGTCGTCATGGACCGGATCGGCCTCGATCGCGTTCCACGGCGTCGTCGACCAGTGGCGGGCCACCCAGCGCCAGGTCGAGGATTCTCTGGCGGGCATCAACGCCGCACTGTCGGCGGCGGGCCGTCAGTACGCCGACACCGAGCTCGCGACCACCAGCCTGTTCCGCTGACGCGGGCCGACCGCGAAACGACGAATGGCCCCTCCGTGCGGAGGGGCCATTCGTGTGGCGCTTCGCAGCGCGGACTTCGGATCAGAAGTCCATGCCACCCGTCGGGTCGCCGGCCGGAGCCGCCGCCTTCTCGGGCTTGTCGGCGACGACGGCCTCGGTGGTGAGGAACAGCGCGGCGATCGACGCGGCGTTCTGCAGCGCCGAGCGGGTCACCTTGGCCGGGTCGATGATGCCCTGTGCGAACAGGTCGCCGTACTCGCCGGTCGCGGCGTTGAGGCCGAAGCCGGGCTCCAGCTCCGCGACCTTGTTGGCCACGACACCCGGCTCGAGACCGGCGTTCAGCGCGATCTGCTTGAGCGGGGCCTCGATCGCGACGCGAACGATGTTCGCACCGGTCGCCTCGTCGCCCGTGAGCTCGAGGCCCTCGAACGCGACCTTGCCGGCCTGGATGAGCGCGACGCCACCACCGGGGACGATGCCCTCCTCGACGGCCGCCTTCGCGTTGCGGACGGCGTCCTCGATGCGGTGCTTGCGCTCCTTGAGCTCGACCTCGGTCGCCGCACCCGCCTTGATGACGGCGACGCCGCCGGCGAGCTTGGCGAGGCGCTCCTGGAGCTTCTCGCGGTCGTAGTCGCTGTCGGTGTTGTCGATCTCGCGACGGATCTGGGTCACGCGACCCTCGATGGCAGCGGCGTCGCCGGCGCCCTCGACGATCGTGGTCTCGTCCTTGGTGACGATCACCTTGCGCGCACGGCCGAGCAGGTCGAGGGTGGCGTTCTCGAGCTTGAGACCGACCTCCTCGGTGATGACCTGGCCACCCGTGAGGATCGCGATGTCCTGCAGCTGCGCCTTGCGACGGTCACCGAAGCCGGGAGCCTTGACGGCGACCGACTTGAAGATGCCGCGGATCTTGTTCAGCACCAGGGTCGCGAGGGCTTCGCCCTCGACGTCCTCGGCGATGATGACGAGTTCCTTGCCGTCCTGGATCACCTTGTCGACGATCGGCAGAAGGTCCTTGATGTTCGAGATCTTCTGGTTCGCGATGAGGATGTAGGCGTCCTCGAAGACCGCCTCCTGGCGCTCCGGGTCGGTGACGAAGTAGGGGTTGATGTAGCCCTTGTCGAAGCGCATGCCCTCGGTGAGCTCGAGCTCGGTGCCGAAGGTCTGCGACTCCTCGACGGTGACGACGCCCTCCTTGCCCACCTTGTCGATGGCCTCGGCGATGAGCGCGCCGATCTCGGTGTCGGCGGCCGAGATCGAGGCCGTCGCGGCGATCTGCTCCTTCGACTCGACCTCCTTCGCGCTGGAGAGCAGCTCGGCGGTGATGGCCGCGACGGCCTTCTCGATGCCCTTCTTGAGCGAGATGGGGTCGGCGCCGGCCGCGACGTTGCGCAGGCCCTCGCGAACGAGCGCCTGGGCGAGCACGGTCGCGGTCGTGGTGCCGTCACCCGCGACGTCGTCGGTCTTCTTGGCGACCTCCTTGACGAGCTCCGCGCCGATCTTCTCGTACGGGTCGTCCAGCTCGATCTCCTTGGCGATCGAGACGCCGTCGTTCGTGATCGTGGGAGCGCCCCACTTCTTCTCGAGCACGACGTTGCGACCGCGCGGGCCGAGCGTCACCTTGACGGCGTCGGCGAGGATGTTCAGGCCGCGCTCGAGGCCACGGCGGGCCTCCTCGTCGAAAGCGATGATCTTTGCCATGTGTGTGTCGTCCCTCCGGAACGTTGGCTTTTGGGTATTAGCACTCAACAATCACGAGTGCTAAATCATTCTGGCACTCGACCCCATCGAGTGCAAGCCACGGAGAGGATGCCGCAACGCGCAGAAGCGGGATGCCTCATGGCATCCCGTCTCATATGTGCGCGCCTGCGGTCCTCGGCCGCGCCGTCAGACGACGCGAACAGACTCGGCCTGCGGACCCTTCTGCCCTGTCCCCAGCGTGAACTCCACTGCCTGGCCCTCTTCGAGGACGCGGAACCCGGTCATGTCGATGTTGGAGTAGTGGACGAACACGTCCTGGCCGTCGGCGACGGTGATGAAGCCGAACCCCTTCTCAGCGTTGAACCACTTCACGGTGCCCTGCGTCATGCGAATCTCCTGTTGCCGGCGGTACTCGGCTTCATGTTATGCACGGCGACACATGCGCAACCCCGGATTTCGTCACTTGTTGACACGCACGCACTCAACTGTTTACCGGTTCGAAACACATACGCGCGCGGCGACTAAGGCGTGGGTTCGGGAGTCTGGCCGGCCGCCGTGCGATCGAGGCCGATCACGACGGTCAGCTGCTTCACGTCGGGCGACGCCGGCTGGTAGGCCTCGCTCTGCTCGATGGCCGCGCCTCCGATGGCGCCGGCCAGACCGGCGGCGGCCGCCTGGTCCTCGGGGTTGAGGTAGAACACGGTCGTCTCGGGGAAGTCCTGCGAGCCGGCGCCGCTGGCGAGCACGCTGTCGGGCGCCCACCCGGCGCCGACGACGATGTCCTTCGTCTGCGTCGCCAGGCCCTCCTCGGGCGTCGCATTGAGGATCTGCACCTGGTAGGCCGTGTCGACGACGGGCGTCACCTCGGGCTCGGGAGTCACCGTCGGGGCGGGCGTCGGCGCGAGGTCGATGCGCCCGGAGGCGATCAGGGTGCCGAAGATGCCGATCGCGATCAGGACGACCGTTGCGAGGGCCGCCCACAGCAGCACGACCCATCCGCGCATGCGGGGATTCTCCGCGCGGTGCGCGCCGACCCTGTCCACGTCGGGGAGGTCGTCGAAGCGATCCCGGGAAAAGGTCGATCTCGGCACCCGACGATGTTACCCGGCGAAACCCGTGCCCCCCGTGAGCGCCGGGTCAGCGCGCGTCGGCGGCGCGCCCCGCGCGATCCCGCAGCCGCTCGTCCCGCACACGCCGCAGTCGCTTGACGAGCATGGGATCGTGCTGCTGAGCCTCGGCCGTGTCGATGAGGCGTCCGAGCAGCTGGTAGTAGCGCGCCGGCGACACGCCGAGGTCGGCGCGGATGGCCTCCTCCTTGGCTCCCGCGTGGCGTCGCCACTCCGCCTCGAAGTCGAGGATGGCGCGATCGCGGTCGGTCAGGGGCACGAGGCAACGCTAGCCCGCGGCATCCGTCCCCTCCGTGCGCCACGCGCGCCAATGCACGAACGCGCCGAGCGGATCGACCGCGGCGAGCGGCACCCCGTCGCGGCCGAGCACGAAGCCGCCCCAGGCGACAGCGTCGACGGGCGGACGCCACCTCCCGTGCAGTGCCGGCGGGTCGATCGTGATCCACACGGCATCGAGGGCGCGCACGGTCTCGATCAGCCGCTCGCGCCGGGCGCGCGGAATGTGCGGCAGCACTCCCGGCGTCGTCACGACGAGCGTCGCGTCGCGCGGCGCGAGGGCGGCCGCCCGCCGCAGCACCT
>NZ_RRYE01000260.1 GCF_004010105.1 Microbacterium sp. CPCC 204701 | reverse complement strand
CGCCGCGAGCACCGCGAACGTGCCGGCGAGCGGAATCGACAGGCCGATGACGGCGAGCACCGCGACGATGCTCGCGGGCCCGGCGGCCTCGGCCGCGAGTCCCGGGAGGACGAGCAGACCGGTGCCGAGGACGGATGCGATATAGAGCGCGGTCCCCTGGACGAGGCCGAGACCGCCGCGCGAGGCATCCGTCTTCGAAGTCACCGCTCGAGTCTCGTCGCCGCGTGCGACACGACGCGCTCGCCCGGGCGCCGTCCTCGCGCGGAATCCTGCCAATGCGCCAGGGCGGCCCGCGGTGTCAGGGCGCTGCCGCTGCCGACCGTCGTCGTGCCGGGTGCGCTCACCGTGTGTTCGCCGACGGCCTGACCGACGAGGTCAGTGTGCGGCCTGCACCGCACGCAGCTTCGCGAGCACGTGGTCGCGCAGCTCCTCGGGAGCGGTCTCCTTGCACGCACGCGCCACGACCTCGGTGAGGGTGCGCGCCACCAGCGCCTCGTCCCGGCAGCCCGGGCAGTTCTCCAGATGCTCGGCGATGTCGGAGTGCTCGGTCTTGCAGACCTCGTTGCGCAGGTACTCCTCCAGGTCGCGCCGCGCCTTGTCGCAGCCGCAGTCGGTCATTTCTTGCTCCTTGTGGCGGCAACCGTCATGCCGCGCTCTCTCGCGTAGTCGGCCAGCAGTTCACGAAGCATCCGCCTGCCACGGTGCAGGCGGCTCATGACTGTGCCGATGGGGGTCTTCATGATGTCGGCGATCTCCTGGTAGGCGAAGCCCTCGACGTCGGCGAGGTACACCGCCAGCCGGAAGTCCTCCGGGATGGACTGCAGCGCGTCCTTGACCACGGACGCCGGCATGTGGTCGATCGCCTCGGCCTCGGCCGAGCGCGTGCTCGTCGCGGTGGTCGACTCGGCTCCGCCGAGCTGCCAGTCTTCGAGATCGTCGATCGTGCCCTGGTAGGGCTCGCGCTGCTTCTTGCGGTAAGTGTTGATATAGGTGTTCGTCAGGATCCGGTACAGCCACGCCTTGAGATTCGTGCCCTGCGTGAAGGTCCTCCACGATGCGAACGCCTTGACGAATGTCTCCTGCACCAGGTCGGCCGCGTCGGCAGGATTGCGCGTCATGCGCATCGCGGCGGCGTACAGCTGGTCCATGAAGGGCAGCGCCTGCTCTTCGAACTGCGTGCGCGGATCCGCGGCCTCATCGGTGTCGTGGGCCCGGTCGATCGAATCGCTCATCACGCGCCAGTCTACGTTGGGCGCTTTCAAGCCAACGGAGACGTCGCGCACGGGCGCCTCGCGGTCGAGTCGGTCGAGGGTTGCGAACATCCTGCTCCGGTTCCATGTCGTCTATCCCGGCCGGTCGGGACGGGGTTCGTTAGGGTAGAACCCGATGACAGCCGACGGGTATTCCCCAGCCACTGCGAACGAGTCGCGGGGGCCCTGGCACGCCCCGACGGCGAGCGGTGCCCTGCACGCGACGGTCACGGTGCCCGGCTCCAAGTCGCTCACCAACCGCGAGCTCATCCTCGCGGCCCTCGCCGACGGACCGAGCCGACTACTGGCTCCCCTGCACTCCGACGATTCGGCGCGCATGATCGACGCGCTGCGCGCGCTCGGCGTCGGCATCCAGCTGGTGCCCGGGTCGGGGACCTACGGCGACGACATCGAGGTGACGCCGGTCTGGCCCCTCAAAGGCGACACCGAGCTCGACTGCGGCCAGGCCGGCACGGTGATGCGCTTCGTCGCCGGCCTCGGCGGCTTCGCCCGGGGCGATGTGGCGCTCACCGCGCACGAGAGCGCGCTGCACCGGCCCATGGGCGCGATGATCACTGCGCTGCGCGATGTCGGCGTCGACATCGACGACGGCGGGCGCTGGGCGCTCCCGTTCATCGTGCGCGGGCACGGGCACGTGCGCGGCGGCGAGGTCACGATCGACGCGAGCGCGTCGAGCCAGTTCGTCTCGGGGCTGCTGCTGTCGGCTCCCCGCTTCGACGTCGGCCTGCACCTCGTGCACGCCGGCGAGCGCCTCCCGAGCATTCCCCACATCGACATGACCGTCGAGGCGCTCGCGCACCGCGGCGTCCACGTCGAGCGCCCCGGCACCGGCGAGTGGATCGTTCCCGCCGGGCCGGTGCGCGCCAAGGACGTGGCGATCGAGCCCGACCTCTCGAACGCCGCGCCGTTCCTGGCCGCGGCGATGGTGGCGGGCGGCTCCGTGTCGGTCACCGGGTGGCCGGCGCACTCCACCCAGCCAGGAGCGATGCTCACCGAGATCCTCGCGCTCATGGGCGCACGCGTGGTGCGGCGCGGCGGCGCGCTGACGGTCACCGCCGGAGCCGGCATCCAGGGCGTCGACCTCGACCTCTCGGCGGCGGGCGAGCTGACCCCGACGATCTTCGCGCTGGCGGCGTTCGCCGACTCGCCGTCGACCCTCCACGGCATCGGCCACATCCGCGGCCACGAGACCGATCGCATCGCCGCGCTCGTCGCAGAGCTGCGAGGCCTCGGCGGCGAGGCGCACGAGCAGCCGGACGGCATCCGGATCGTGCCGCGCCCGCTGCACGCCGGCACCTGGCACGCGCACCACGACCACCGGATGGCGACGACCGGCGCCCTCATCGGGCTCGCCGTGCCCGGCGTGGAGGTCGACGACATCGGCACGACCGCGAAGACCATGCCCCAGTTCCCGCAGATCTGGCAGCAGTTGCTCACCGGCGAGAGCGCGCTGTCGCAGGAGACGATGCAGGCCTCGTGAGGCGAGACGTGGGGATCGACGTGACGACTCCGGACCACGCGGTACGGCCAGGAGGAGCGCCGTGAGCTGGCTCGACGACCTCGACGACGAGCCGGAGTACGACGAGGCCGACGTGCGGGTGCGCCCGAACCCGAAGGCGAATCGGCCGCGCACGAAGAGGCGTCCCGCTCACGCCGACGCCCAGATCGCGCGCGTGCTCGGCGTCGACCGCGGCCGCTACACCGTGCTCGTCGACGAGGACCTCCCCACCGAGCGGACCGTGCTGGCCACACGCGCCCGCGAGCTGCGCAAGATGCCGATCGTCACCGGCGATCACGCGCGGATCGTCGGCGACGCCTCCGGCGCCGAGGGCACCCTGTCCCGCATCGTCGGCATCGAGGAGCGCACGTCGCTGCTGCGCCGCAGCGCCGACGACACCGATCAGGTCGAGCGCGTCGTCGTCGCCAACGCCGACCAGATTCTGATCGTCGTGGCCGCCGCCGACCCCGAGCCTCGCCCCAGGCTCGTCGACCGGTATCTCGTGGCGGCGCTGGATGCCGGCATCCGTCCTCTCCTCGTCGTGACGAAGACCGACCTCGCCGATCCGTCGGAGTTCCTCGCGCACTTCGAGGGGCTCGATCTCGAGGTGTTCACGAGCGGTCGCGACGAGATGCCGCTCGACAGCGTGGGCGCGGCGCTCGTCGGGCACTCGACGGTGTTCGTCGGCCACTCCGGCGTCGGCAAGTCGACGCTCGTGAACGCGCTCGTCCCCGAGGCCAGGCGCGCGATCGGCCACGTCAACGTCGTCACCGGCCGCGGCCGGCACACCTCGAGCTCGACCGTGTCGCTGCGCTTCCGGGGCGACGCGGGCAACGGCTGGGTGATCGACACGCCGGGGGTCCGGTCGTTCGGGCTCGGCCACGTCGACACGGCGAACATCCTCCGCGCGTTCACCGACCTCGCCGAGATCGGCGAGGAATGCCCGCGCGGATGCACGCACCTGACGGATGCCCCGGACTGCGCGATCGTCGAGGCGGTCGAGGCAGGCCGGCTCGGCCCCGGCGGCGCCGCGCGTCTCGACTCGCTGCAGCGGCTGCTCGAGACCTTCGCCGAGAAGAGCCAGCGGCCCGGCGCCTAGGCTGGAGGGGTGACCACGAAGCGCCTCGAACCCGGTTCCCTCGCCCCCGCCTTCACCCTCGTCGACCAGGACGCGCGGCCCGTGACGCTGAAGGATCTGCGCGGCGGCCGGGTGATCGTGTTCTTCTACCCGGAGGCGATGACGCCGGGCTGCACGACGGAGGCGTGCGACTTCCGGGACAGCCTCGCACCGCTCCAGGTCGCGGGCTACACCGTCCTGGGCGTTTCGCGCGACGAACCCGAGAAGCTCCGCCGCTTCCGCGCGCGCGACGGTCTCACGTACGACCTGCTGAGCGACCCCGATCACGGGGTGCACGGAAGGTACGGCGTGTGGGGCGAGAAGATGAACTACGGCAAGACCTTCATGGGGGTCATTCGTTCCACGTTCGTCATCGACGAGAAGGGCCGCATCGCGCACGCGCTCTACAACGTGCGTGCAACGGGCCACGTGGCGCGAGTGCGGACCCTGCTCGGCGTCTGAGCCCCGTCCTCCAGCGCGCGGGTCAGCGGGACGGCACGTCAGGGTCGGCGGACGTTCGCGTGGCCCGGCCGGCGTCGCG
>NZ_RRYE01000026.1 GCF_004010105.1 Microbacterium sp. CPCC 204701 | reverse complement strand
CGACGGGGGATGCTGCTGCCGAGGTAGCAGCCGAGTACCCGTTTCTGCCCGAGGACGAGATCTGCTGTGAAGAGACCCTCCAGCGGTGTCGTCGGAGCCGTGACGCCGAGGATCACGAGCGTTCCCCCGGGTCCGATGAGTCCCGCCCCCATCCCCAGAGTCGCGGCATTCGAGACGGTGTCGATCGCGTGGCGGAATCGCTGGGGCCCGGCGAGCTCCGCACCGAGGTGAGCGGTGACATCCTGGGGTGCGCGTGTGGCGGTGGCACCGAGCCGTTCGGCGAGAGCGCGACGCGACGCGATTGGATCGATACCCAGGATGACGGTCGCACCCGCGATGCGCGCCGCCTGGACTGCCGCCAGCCCCACACCTCCCAAGCCGATCACGACGATCGTGTCACCAGCGGAGACTTCAGCGATGTTCGTGACCGCACCAAAGCCGGTCTGCCCGGAGCACGCGAGCACCGTGGCGAGGTCGAGCGGCAGCTCCTTGGAAATCCGCACGACGCATTCCTGCTGAACCACGGTGTACTCCACGAAGCCGCCAACGCGGAGGAGGCGGGTGATCGGCGCTGCGCCCCGCGATAGCCGAGTGGACCCGTCGGCCGCGACACCTCCTCGGCCGTACTGGCGCGTGCACGCGGCGGTCGCGCCGTTGAAGCACGCTTCGCAGTCGCCGCATGGGCCGATCATGCTGACGACCACATGGTCGCCCACCTCGAGATCCGTGACTCCTGCGCCGAGCACGTCGACCACGCCGGCTACTTCGTGCCCGAGAAGTCCCCCAGTCACGGCGGTCGGCGTCTCATCGTCGAGGACGTGGAGGTCGGAGTGGCACACGCCACACCACTCCACTCGCACGCGCACCTCCCCGGCCCGCGGCTCCTCGATCTCGACATCGTCGACGATCTCAAGCCTTCCTGGTGCCGTGAGCAAGGCTGCTGTGGCCATCTCGGACCTCCATGTCCCCGTGGATTCGAATGGCACGATGCTATTCACCGACAGCTTGGGGCCTGTCTAGTGGTGCTGCTGTTCCGCAGGACGGAAGCGGCCTGGCTCGCGACGCCGTGCCGCCCAGAGGAACAAAGGCCGGAGTCGGCGATCTCGAAGTGCTGCACGCTTACCGTTGACCCGTGCCCGGAGCAGCGCACGCCCTGCGCCCGCTCCTTCCGCGGGCGGCATGCCCGCGTTCGGATCAGAGAAAGAGAGCGTCATGGCGCAGGAAGAGATCACTCTCGAGATCGACGACGACATAGCGATGATCGGGATCAACCGTCCGGAGAAGCGCAACGCATTGCACAGCGCGATGTTCGTCAAGATCGGCGAGGCGCTGGAGACCGCCGGGCTCGAAGCGAAGGCGGCGGTGATCTACGGAGTCGGCGACCACTTCTCGGCCGGGCTGGATCTTGCGCAGATCCGCGACTCGATCGCGAAGGACCCAGCTCGCCGGCTGCAGATCGGACCGAACCCCGCCCATGTCGCATTCGACCGCATTCAGCGTGGACGCATCCCTGTGGTCGCGGCGCTCACAGGTGCGGTGATCGGTGCTGGGCTGGAGGTGGCGGCGTCGGCGCACATCCGTGTCGCGGATGACACCGCCTTCTTTGGCCTACCCGAGGCGCAGCGGGGGATCTTCGTAGGCGCTGGAGGATCTGTGCGCATCCAGCGGCTCATCGGCACCGCGCGCATGACGGACATGATGCTGACCGGACGCATCCTCTCGGCTGACGAAGCGGTCGCGCAGAATCTAGTCCAATACGTCGTCGACTCCGGCAGGGCGTTGCACGAGGCTGTCGAGCTGGCGCGAAAGATCGCCTCGAACACCCCCGAGTCCAACTGGGCGATCACGCAGGGACTGAGCAGGATCAACGACCTCACCTACGATGATGGCCTGTTCTTCGAGACGCTGGTGGCCCGCAGCGCGGTATCGGCGTCCTCGCACGAGCGACTCACCGACTTCGTGGAGAAACGCTCCGCACCCCTTGCCCGCCCGGCCGCCGGCACCAGGTCGGAGGGCAAGCGATGACCCTCACGCCCGTCGAAACCCATCCCGTTTCTCGGTTGCTCAACCCGCAATCCGTCGCGATCATCGGAATGTCCAGCAAGCCGGGCGCCTCTGGACGCAATCTCCTGGGTCATCTCGACGCGCACGGGTTCACCGGTGACGTTCATCTCGTCGGTAGAGGTGGTGGCGAGTTCGATGGCAGGACGGTCCTCACCCAGATCAGCGAGCTCCCGGAAGGGGTCGATCTCGCGCTCATCGCGTTGCCTGCCTCCGCGGTCGCGGACGCGGTGCGCGAACTCGCGGCGCGCGGGGTTCGCACCGGGATAGTCTACGCATCCGGTTTCTCAGAACTCGGCGAGGCGGGCCGAGCGGCGCAAGCGGAGATCTCCCGGATCGCGCTGGAGTCGGGGATGCGGTTGGCCGGCCCGAACTGCATAGGTTACAACAATCACGTCCACGGCATGCGCACCGTGTTTCTTCCCGGCGGTTCCCCGATCCCGACTCTTGCCCCTGGCGCGACCGGTGCGCTCGCGATCCTCGCACAGAGCGGGGGGCTCATGGGCCTCGTTACCTACGGCTTGGAAGCTCGGCGCGTTCCCGTCTCGTACGCCATCTCAACGGGCAATGAGGCGAGCCTTACCCTGGCCGACTATCTCGACTTCCTCGCCGACGATGATGCAACCGGCGGCATCGTCATGTACATCGAAGACATCCGCGATCCCGCCGGATTCCTGGCGAGTGTTCGCAAGTGCCGGCAGAATGGCAAGAGTGTCATCCTGACTCACGCCGGACGTTCGGAACGCGGCCAGCAAGCCACGGCGTCCCATACCGGAGCGCTCGCGGCCGACTACGGGGTCATGAAGGCGCTCGCGACACGTGCCGGCGCGTGTGTCGTTGAATCCATCGAAGAGCTCATGGACGTCGCCGAGATTTTGACTCGCTACCCGTCGCCACCGCGCGGCGGAATTGGATTCGCGACGACCTCCGGGGCTTTCTGCGCGCTTGCGCTCGACGCGGTGGCTCCGTTAGACGTCGACGTGCCCGCCCTCTCCCCCGCAATCGAGGAGCGCCTCAACGCTCGCCTGCCCTCCTACATGTCGGCGGCGAATCCGCTCGACGTCGGCACCCTCGTCGCGGTGGACCCCGACCTATACCACGATGCGGCGCGAGCGCTACTGGATGACGAAGCCATCGGAGCGGTCATTCTCGGGGTCGCATACTCTTCGGTGGCCAACAACGAGCGGATGCTTCGTCAGGTGATCAGGGCCTCGGCCGGAAACTTGAAACCGCTGGCCGTCGGTCTTCTCGGCGATATCGCTCCCGTTTCCGCGGAGCTGCGTGAACTGGCCGCCGAGAACAACGTCATACTCTCGAGCTCGCCCGAGCGTCTGATTCGGAGCATGGCGGCCGTCTTCCACTACGGGCGAGCGGTCACTTCGGCAGCTCGTCAGCACTTGTCGCTCCTTCCGGTTGATGCCCTCGAGTTCGGCGTCGAAGCCACGGTGGAGTGGGCCGCCAAGCGGGTGGCCGCCGGGATCGGCATCCCCGTACCGCAGGGTGGCTTGGCCACCACCGTGGAGGAGGCGATCGCTATCGCAGACCGCGTCGGTTACCCCGTCGCCGCGAAGGCGCAGTCCGCGAAGCTCATGCACAAGACAGAAGCAGGTGGCGTGGTACTCGGTATCGCCGGTGAAGCAGAACTGCGTCGGGCATACGAGCAGTTGGATAGCGGTGTAGGCGCGCTCATCGAAGGTGGGCTGGACGGGGTCCTCGTCGAGCAGATGGCGGACAAGGGCGTCGAACTGATGGTGGGCGCGAAGCGTCATCCGACATGGGGACCGGTCGTCGTGGTCGGGCTCGGTGGAGTGTGGGTTGAGGCGCTGGGTGACGTCCGCATCCTTCCGGCAGACCTGCCGATCGACGACATCGTCGCTGAGCTCGGCCGCTTGCGCAGCTCGAAACTGCTCGGCGCGTTCCGCGGTCGCGATCCTCTCGATGTGCGGGCCGTCGCAGAAACAGCCGCGCGGGTCGGCGAACTGATGCTGCGTCGCCCCGACATCCAGGAACTCGATATCAATCCGCTCTTGGCGACCCCGGAAGGGGTCACAGCGCTCGACGTCCTGTTGACGTTCACTGCCTATGGCAAGGGCGCCCGATGAGCGCCCGCCCGACCTGGCTGACCGCCGACGTCCTGCGCCGGCCCGATCCCGCTGTCGGCGGCGCGCACGCGCACGCGGCGCAGAGGGCTGCAGCGGAGTTCGAGGGCCTGCCCGTCATCGGCGAGGACTGGCGTCCCCGGGCGGTGGGGATCGTGGGCGCGGGGACCATGGGCGGCGGCATCGCAATGGCGTTCGCGAACGTGGGTGTCCCCGTCGTCCTGGTCGACCGGTCGTCAGCCGACGTACACCGGGGCATGGAGCGCATCCGCGCCAATTACAACCACAGCGTCACAAGAGGGCGTCTCGAACAGACCGTCGCCGACGAGCGCCTGGCCCTGATATCGGCCTCTGACCAGTTTGCGGCGTTGGCACCGGCGGAGGTTGTGATTGAGGCGGTGTTTGAAGACCTGGATCTCAAGCGTCGCGTGTTCGTAGACATCGATCGCGTCGCCGCCTCTGATGCGCTCCTGTGCACGAACACGTCTGGCTTGGACATCGACCGAATCGCGGAGGTCACCGGCCGTCCGGAGGTGGTGATCGGCACCCACTTCTTCAGCCCCGCGAACGTCATGAGGCTTCTGGAGGTCGTCTCTGGCGCGCGCACCTCACCGGAGACGCTCGCGAAAGTGCTGCGGATCGGCGACCTGATCGGCAAGATCCCCGTCCCCGCTGGCAACGCGCCGAGCTTCATCGGAAACGCCATGCTCGCCGACTACAGCCGGGAGACGAACTTCCTCGTGGAGGAGGGCTCTTCGCCCAGTGAGGTCGACGGCGTCCTCGAGGAGTTCGGCTTCGCGATGGGCCTGTTCAAGGTCGGTGACATGGCTGGTCTCGATGTCGGGTTGGACGCACGGCGACAGGCGATTCTCACACGGCCGAAAGACCGGCGCCATTCCGATCTGCGATTCGTGCCGATCGAGATGGGACGCCTCGGACAGAAGACCGGGGCCGGCTGGTACCGCTACGAGCCGGGGTCCCGCATGCCGCTGCCCGACCCGGAACTGGACGCAGCGCTCATCGATCATTCCGCGCGGATCGGGATCGAGCGCCGACAGATCGGTGCTGAGGAGATTGTCGCTCGGTGCCTCTACGCGTTGGTCAATCGCGGAGCATGGCTGCTCCAGGACGGGGTTGCCTCCAAACCCGGCGACATCGATGCCGTGTACGTGACAGGGTACGGATTTCCCGCGGACGTCGGGGGGCCGATGTTCTGGGCCGACGAGGTCGGCCTGGCGGCAATCGCGGCTGACATCGGACGGCTACACCAGGACTTCGGCGGCTGGTGGGAGCCTGCGCCGCTGCTTCTGGACCTCGCGCGGACCGGCCGACGATTCGCGGATTTGGACCCACGGAACGAGGGCTCGCGGTGACCGTCTATCAGCCTGCGATCGACGTGGACGGCATCGTCGCGCTCGACATGCACACGCACGTCTCGACATCCGTCTCCGCCGACCCGAGTGTCGTCGACGAGCGCCGCAGTCAGATGGCGAAGTTCTTCAAAGCCGAGGACGTGGGCGCAGGCACGCTGCCGGACCTCGCCCAGTATTATCGCTCGCGGAATATGGCGGCCGTCAGCTTCACCGTCGACAAGAACCCGGATGTGGCGCCGGAACTCACCGACGACGAGATTCTCGCGATCGCCGCACGTGAAAACGACACGATCGTCCCGTTCGGCAGCGTTCATCCCGCGCGCGGTGAGGCGGGAGCGCGGCGGGCCGAGGAACTCATTGCCGGCGGCATCCGCGGTTTCAAGTTCCACCCCAATGGACAGGAATTCTTCCCGAACGATCGAATCGCGTACGACCTCTATGAGGTACTGAACGCGCACCGCATCCCGGCTCTGTTCCACACCGGGCAGAGCGGCGCAGGTGCCGGCGTGCGCGGGGGTGGCGGGATCCGGTTGAAGTACTCGAATCCGCTGCACCTCGATGACGTCGCAGTGGACTTTCCCGACATGCCGATCATCCTCGCCCACCCGTCCTTCCCGTGGCAGGACGAGGCCCTCGCCGTCGCGGTCCATAAACCGCAGGTCTACATCGAGCTGTCGGGGTGGTCGCCGAAGTACTTTCCGCCGAACCTGGTGCAATATGCCAACACGCTGTTGCGCGACAAGGTGCTGTTCGGAAGCGACTTCCCGCTCATCACACCGGACCGATGGCTGCGCGACCTCGACGAGGTCGGCATCCGCGAAGAGGTCCACCCTGCCCTTCTGAAAGGCAACGCGATACGTCTCCTCAAACTGTGATTCACGTCCACCGCCGTGCCTCCCCACGCCAGGAGTATCCATGATCGATTTCTCCCTCTCGGAAGAGGAACGCGCGGTTCGTGACACGATTCGCCTCTTCGTCAACAAGAGTTGCGTCCGCTGGAGGACCGCGTTCTCAAGAATGAGCGGGAAGGACGTCGCTCCTTGGACCCCGGAACACTCACGGACCTACAGGACAAGGCTAAGTCGGCGGGTCTCTGGGGTATCACGACACCGGAGGAGTACGGCGGCATCGAGCTCGGACCCGTCATGCACGCGGTGATCGAGATGGAACTCGGCCGGACGTTCGTGCCCTTCAGTTTCGGCGGCGGAGCGGACAACGTCCTCTTCCATGCGTCCGACGAGCAGAAGGAGGAGTACCTCTACCCCGTCATCGCAGGCAAGAAGAAGGCGTGCTTCGCGATCACCGAGCCCGATGCCGGCTCCGATGCGACCAATCTCCGCACCTACGCACGTCAGGACGGGGAGGACTGGGTGATCAACGGCGAGAAGACGTTCATTAGCGGTGGGTCGGGGGCGGACTTCTGCATCCTGTTCGCCATGACCGAGGCCGGCGTCACGACATTCCTCGTGGACCGTGACATGGGTTGGAATCTTCGCCGATCCCGCTGATGGGAGACTGGGAAGCCGCCAGCCTCTCGTTCGAAGACGTCAGGGTGCCCGATCGCAATCTCCTCGGCGAGCCGGGGGGCGGTATGGAACTGGCACTGAACTGGATCGGCCAGAAGCGGTACGTCATCCCGTCGCGTGCCGCCGAGCGCCTGCCGGGCATGGCGGTCGAGTACGCCAAGATCCGCAAATCGATGGGGCATCCGATCGCCGACTATCAGGCAATTCAATGGCAGATCGCGGACAGCCAGGTCGAGATCGAATCCACCAAGTGGCTGACCCTGTACGCTGCATGGCGATCGCAGCAGGGCCTCGATGCCCGCCATGCGACGTCGATTGCGAAGCTGCACGGTGCGGTGATGGCCAACGAAGTCATGGACCGCGTGCTTCAGATCCACGGTGGTCTCGGTTACGCCAAGGAGCTTCCGATCGAGCGGTGGTATCGCAACGTCCGCGTCTGGCGCATCTTCGAGGGCACCGACGAGATTCAGCGACGCACCATCGCCCGCAATCTTCTCAAGGGTCACGCGACGCTAGGCAGCATCGGGGAATGACCATGAGGGCCGGGCGCGCTGCACGACCGGCCCCCTCCGCGAGTCGGGCCGCTTACCCGTTCAGGTGCACCGGGAGTGCGGACAGGGCCCGCACCACGGTCGGCAGATACGTGAGTTCATCTTCGGGCACCGCGAGCGCGTAGTCCGGGAATCGAGCCAAGAACGATTGAAGTGCGATGCGGGCTTCGAGGCGCGCCAGCGGGGATCCGAGACAGAAGTGGATTCCCTGGCCGAATCCGACGTGGCGCTCGATGTCGCGAGTGATGTCGATCTCATCCGGATTCTCGAACACCTGGGGGTCGTGATTGGCGGAACCCAGATAGGCGAACACCTGCCCGTGCTTGGGGATCACGGTACCACCAAGCTCGACATCCTCAGTTGCGGTCCGGAAGGTCGTGCGCTGCACGGGTCCGTCGAACCTCAGGAACTCTTCGACCGCGGATGCTGCGAGCTCGGGGTCGTCGAGCAGGAGCTGTCGCTGGTCCCTGCGCCGGCACAGCCCGAGCAGCATGTTCCCGATGAGTCCGACCGTTGTCTCATGCCCGGCGATCAGGAGAAGGAAGGCGTTGCCGATGAGCTCCTGATCGCTTAGTCCGTCACCCGAGTCGTGGCTGAGGATCATGCGGGACAGCACGTCTGGAGCGCTTTCGGGGTCGGAGAAATGGCTGAGTTCTGCGCGGCGGCGGACGATGAGCTCGGAGAGGTAGCCGGACAGGGCGACCGCACCCGGGTTCGGACCTCCGTTCGGGTTCGGCGCCGCCGTCGTGGCGGCGACTGACCATTCCCGGAACTGCGCGCGATCCTCCTCGGGGATGCCCAGGATCTCGCAGATCAGGGTAATGCTGAGCGGGTAGGCGAAGTCTGCGATGAGGTCGGCTTCGTCTCGTTCCGCGATCGCGTCGATCAGCCGGTTGGTGGTGGCGCGGACCTGCGTCTCCAACGCCGCAATTCGGCGAGGAGTGAAGGCAGGACCGATCAATCGGCGAAGCCGCGTGTGGTCTGGCGCATCGGTGTTGAGAAGATGAATACCCTGCTGCGAGAACACCATGCCTGACTTGCGCGCATCCTCCGTCTCGGGGAACCGTTTGGAGAAGCGCGGATCCTGCAACAACTGGACGACCTCGTTGAACGTCGTCACCGCGTACGCCGGCAATCCGGGCGGGAACGCGGTGTGCAGAACGGCGCCCCGTTCACGCAACTTCCGGTACCCGGCCCAGGGGCAATGAGACGCCTCGATGGCAACTGGTGTGGTGTCGACATCTCGCGCATCGACCGGTTGTGTGCTCATTGCTCTTTCCTTCAGTGAGTTCTGGCGCCCGAAGATCGGGTGGTAGGTTTCGCGTGAACGATTCAGGCCGTCCTCTGCACCTTGAGCACCCGCAGTTGGCTCGCCTCGGCCAGTCCTTGCGCGCCGAGCTCGCGCCCGAAACCACTCGCCTTGACACCACCGAACGGAATCTCGGGGTCGGGTGGCCCAGCGTGGGTGTTCACGAACGACTGGCCGACGTGAAGGCGAAGGCTGAGGTCGATGGCGCGATCCACGTCGCGACCCCACACAGAGCCGTCAAGCCCGAACTCTCCGCTGTTGAGCTCGTCGATTGTGCGGTCGAGGTCGTCGTACACGATGATGGGCAGCGCCGGGCCGAACTGCTCCTCGGCAGCGATCGGCCAGCTCGCTTCGACGCCGGACAGAATGGTGGGCTGCAGGAAGTAGCCGGGGTCGTCCCCGACGCGCGTGCCGACCTCGTGAACGAGCGCGCCGCGGGACCGGGCATCGTCCACGAGTCGCGTCACGGAGTCCTTCTGCGACTGGTTGTTTACAGGGCCCATCGTCACGCCGTCCGTGAGTCCGCGCCCGACCACATAAAGCTCGTCGGCCAGCGTTGTGAGCCCGTCGACGACGTCCTTCTCCAGTCGCCGCGGCACGAAGACGCGCTTGATGGCCTGACAGACCTGTCCGGCGTTGTGGAACGCGCCCCGAACCAGGATGGGAAGCGCATGGGCGAGATCGACGTCGTCGAGCAGAATGGCGGGGTCGTTTCCGCCGAGTTCGAGGGTGAGTCGCTTGAGCCCCGGGGCGGCGGCCGTCATGACTTCGCGGCCGACGCCCGTCGATCCGGTGAATGAGACCTTGTCCACCAGCGGATGCGAGGCGAGCTCGCCGCCGACGGCACCACTTCCGGTGACCGTGTTGATCACACCAGCCGGCACCACCTCGGAAAGGACCTGCACCATGCGCAGCGTGCTGAGCGGGGTCGTGGAGGCGGGCTTCACCACGACAGTGTTGCCCGCGCGCAGGCTGGCCCAGAGCTTCATGCCGAGGATCGTGATCGGGAAATTCCACGGTGTGATGATCCCGACCACGCCGATGGGAAGGTGGCGCGTGACGATCCGCTCACCCGGCGCGTCCCGGAGCACCGCCTCGCTATCCTCAAGATCCGCATACCAGTCGAGGATCTTCTGGCTTCCGCGCAGCTCGGAGGATGCCTGCGCGAGCGGCTTGCCCTGCTCGCGACTGAGGAGCTCGGCGAGCTCGTCCTCGTGCGCGGTCAGAACAGCGGAGCAGGCGGAGAGCACGCGCCGGCGCTCGTCGGAGGAGGCCGCCCACTTCGGGAATGCAGCACGCGCGGCGCGCACGGCCAGGTCGACCTGCTTCGACGTGAACACATCGACGGTGTCCACGATCTCGAGTGTCGCCGGATCCTCCACCTCGCGACCGACACCCTCGCCGATCTCGATTCCCCCAACGACATTGCGCATCTGAGCTCCTGATCATTCTCCGTTGAACTGACTGCACGCTACGCGACAAGCTGTCGCTCGGGAGAGGGGGAGCGGCGGGTGTTCCGCTATGCGAGACCCGGGGCTGTGGTCACCTCGGGTGCGTGTTCCGGCAGAACACCGCCGACGGCCCCGGCTTGGCGGAGACGTCGGCGGTGTGTGTGCGAGCGAAGTGTCAGTTCAACTCGCTCTCGAATACGCCCATCAGTCGTTGCGCCTCGGCGAAGGCGCCTTCCGAGAAGGTCGGTATTACGACCGAATCAGCAAGTTCCTCCGGCGTGATGCCCTCCGGGAGCGGCTGGTCGGGCATGAGCGGGATGTAGCCGTTCTGAGCCAATGACTCTTGTGCCGGGTCGGTGAGGAGCCAATCGAGGAACACCTTCGCCATTTCGGGATTCGGCCCATCCTTGATAAGTGCGGCTGGGGTCACGCTCTGCGCGGTCGTCGCGCCGATATAGGCGAACGGCGCGCCCTGTGCCACGCCGACCGTCACGTAGCCCTGGCCCCAAACGGCGAGGTCACCCACCCCGGTACTGAGCGGTTGGGTGATCGCAGCGGCTGACTCGGTGATGATCGGTTCATTCGCGACGAAATCCGCCACCCACTCGTCGTCGATGACGCCCTCCAGGCTGAGGCCCGAGAACAGAACCGTTGGCAGGGCCAGTATGGTCGGATCGGGAAGCAAGACCCTCCCCTTCCACTTCGGGTCGAGCAGCTCATCCCATGTCTTCGGCACGTCGTTCGCCGAGAGAGCCTCAGTGTTGTAGGCGATTCCGAAGCCCGAGCTGTAGGGGGCGAACCAACCCTGCTCCTCGCTCACCGCGTAGGCGGGCAGCTCGTCTGAGCCTTCGGGGAGGTACGGTTCCCACCAATCTTGTTTCCCATCGCCCCACGGGCCGTAGGGATCCAGGGTCGAGGTCAGGACGACGTCGCCGACGTGTTGACCGCTGGCGAACTCGCTCTGGAGGCGAGTCGGGAGGTCCTGACCCACCAGTTTGACCGCATTGACGCGGATGTTGGGATATTCCTCGTTGAAGGCCTTGATCACCGTGGCCTCGAGCTCGGGGGCACCAGGCCCGTAGAGCGTGAACTCCCCGCTCAGGGCCGCAGGATCACTCTCGGATCCCGCCTTCTCGTCCCCGCCAGGCGCGGTGGTGGTCCCGCCGGAAGCGCAGCCTGCCAGCGCGACGACGAGAGCAACGCTCCCCAGTATTGTTCCCCGCACCAAGTGCCGAACAGTCATTGCATCTCCCTTGATGTGTGCATGCGCCTGCGGCTTACGCCTCGTGCAAGCGACGCCGCTTGTTTGCGACACGTAGGTTATGCGGCTGGGATCTGTCTGCCCGATGGCACTACGAAAGTTCCTCGCTGTGGAACGGAACGGTCATCCCGCTAGAAGGAGCTCTTCGCGTGAGATGTCCGAGATGGGTGGCGGGCCAGCGAGGGTGACTACCATCGGGGATCCGCGCCGAACCGCGGTTGCAGCGGGCGATGCAATGCCCATGCCCGCCGCGATGACGATCTCCTCGAATGCAGTTCACGAGCTGTCTCTTGTGATCGGCCTGCTGGTGGGGCGCGAGTCCTCGCCCGAGGACGCCCGACAGCCGGAGCGATCTCGATACACCCCCGTGGGCCCGAGGCCTGTTCTCGTTCGACATCCCAATCACTGGAACTCGTCCCTCGCGTCCCGCTGGGCGGAACCCTCTCAAAAGGGCGCGAGACGGCTCCAGGCGCGTTGTTACGGTGACGCCAGGCCGCGACCACGGTCGGACGACACGGGTCCGAACGCATGACGATGGGGTTATGAAGCGGCTCGCGCGCACCGCGCTTGTGAACCCCGACCCGCAGCCGCCATCCGTGCTGCGTGATATGAGAAGGGGAAGCACATGAGAAGAAGCATCAGCAGCGGCGCGACGCTCCTGGCAGGCGCCCTGGCGCTCGGCATGATCGCGACTGGTTGCGCGGGTTCGCCGGCTCCGGCGACGACGGACGCAGGCGGGACAAATGCGGGTGATGGCTGCTACGAAGGAACTGCGCTGGGCGACACCATGGCCGAGTATTACGACGCCGCCGTCGAGTCCGGCAAGTCGTCGGTGACGGTGTACGGCCCGGGCGCCGTCAACTGGGAGCCGCTCGTGGAGAATTTCAACCAGTGTTTCCCCGACATCACGGTGAACCTCGTCCACCTGGTCGGATCGGAAGTGATCACACGACTCCAGGCCGAGGCGTCGAGCGGTCAGCGTGCCGGTGACCTTCTCTTCGGAACCATCAATAACGGCGTATTCCTCCCGGAGTTCGACGATTGGTTCGAGCCTTTCGCGCCGGTGGGCGCCGAAGAGCTCGTCCACCATGACGAGGACCTCTGGTACGTGCCGTACGCCGGCCTGTTCGGCTACTCGTACAACACCGCAAGCGTGCCGGAGGACGAGGTCCCCCGCACCTACGAGGATCTTCTCGACGAGCGATGGAAGGGCAAGATCGCGAGCAACAACCTCACTGCCGCAAACGCCGGGACGCAGACAATGGTGCTCGCCTACCTCGACGGTCGGATCGACGACGAGTGGATGACCAATTACGGCGAGCAGGACCTCAGGACCCTACCCGACGGCGCGGCTATCGGGCAGGCGCTGGTGACGGGCGAGGCCGACATCGCGGAGTATCCGATGTCGCTCCTGCAGGCGAACAAGGCCGACGGCGCACCCGTGGACTTCATTCCCGAGCTGAGCCTGCTGGCCTACATTCCGGTCGGTCTGCTTAAGGACGCGCCAAACCCCGATGCTGCGAAGCTTCTCTCGAGCTGGCTGATGACCGACCAGGCGCAGGCGGACTTCGCACTTCAGGGACAGTACGGCCTCATGCCGGGCGCGCCGCACCCTGAGGGGCTGACGGACGAGAATCACGTGATCAACGAAGTCGCTGACACCCAGGAAACGCTCGATGCGTGGAAGCACGTACTGGGGTTCTGGTCAGCGAAACAGTGATCGCACACGCCGATGAATGACCCGATCACCACCCCAAGGGAGCGAGGAAGCCGTGGCGCAGAGTTTCTGGGAGAACGCGCGGACGCAGCCGGACCGGCCGGCACTCGTAGCTGAGGATGGGACAGTCCTCAGCTACGCCGAAGCCGCCCGGCTGGCCGACCGATGGGCGACGCTGTTCGCCGAGCTCGGCGTGAAGCCGGGGGAGACGGTCTCTGTCATGGCGGGAAACTCGCCGTCATGGCTCGTCGCCTACATCGCCGCCTTGCAGAGCGGGCTGTACTTCACACCGGCCGCGGTGAAGGCGACCGGCGACGATCTCGCTCTGATCTGGGGTGACAGCGCGACGCGCCTCATCATCGTGGACCAGGACGCGGTGAATGCCGCGTCCGAGGCAGCCGATCGCGTGGGCATCGATCCGTCCCGTCGTCTCTCCTTCGGTAACGACGAACGCTTCGTCGCCATCAGCGCGGCTGCCGACGCGCTTCCTGCGTCGGCACACGTCCCGCCGCACCGTGCCGGCATCCGCATGATGTACACCGGCGGCACGACGGGCGCACCGCGCGGCATCCGTCACCCGTTGCCAGAGGTCACGCCGGAAGAGGCGGCCGCGCCCATCGTCGCGTCGCCCCTGTTGCTGGGCATGCGCGAGGGCGACTCCAGGCACCTCGTCTCGGGGCCCTTGTATCACGGCGGACCGCTCGCGTACGCGACTGCGGCCCTGCACCTCGGGTCCACGGTCGTGCTTCCAGCCGGGTGGTCCACCGAGAAGATCTTGCGCATGATCGACGAGCACCGCGTGAACTCGACCTTCATGGTGCCCACGATGCTGTCGCGAATCGCGGCGATGCCCGAGTCCGAGCGTGGTGCATACGACCTGTCGTCGCTCGAGGCGATCATCCACGGTGCCGCACCCTGCCCTCCGGCACTGAAGCACAGCATCATGCAGTGGCTGGGACCGGTTATGTACGAGTTCTACGCGGCCACCGAGGCTGGGGGCACATATGTCACGCCCGAGGAGTGGCTGGAGCGCCCCGGCACGGTCGGCCGGCCCCTTCCCGGCGCCGAGGTGTACGTGTTTGACGAAGACGGCACACCGTCGCCGCCATACCAGACCGGACGCATCCACATGCGCTCGCGTGCGACGGGCGAACTGGTGTGGCCAGGCGACCTCGGCTACTTCGACGATGCCGGGTGGCTCTTCCTTACTGACCGGGTCGCCGACGTCATCATCACGGGCGGGGTCAACGTCTACTCCGCCACCGTTGAGTCTCGCCTCGTGGAGTTCCCCGGCGTTCAGGAGTGTGCCGTGATCGGCGTCGCGGACCCAGATTGGGGGGAGGCGGTGACAGCTGTGCTCGTGACGAGCTGGCCGGAGTCGGAACGCGCCGAGCGTGAGGACGCGCTGCGCGCGTTCGCTGCCGAGCGGCTCACGCCCGCCCAACGGCCCAAGCACTACGTCGTCACCGCCGCGCTCGCCCTGACAGCGGCCGGGAAAGTCGACAAGCGTGCCCTACGCTCGCAGTACGCCGCACTAGTAGGCGCGAAGTGACAAGGGACGTCGTCCTTATTGCCAACCGCGGCGAGGTCGCCGTGCGGATCAATCGGGCCGCCGAGGCGCTCGGCATAGAAGCTGTAGCAGTGTTCAGCGCCGACGACGCCGGCGCAATGCACCGCCGCGTCGCCGACCGCGCCACGCCGCTCGAGGGCATCGGCGCGACGGCGTACCTCGACGTCGAGGCGATCGTGCGCGCGGCCAGCGACAACGGCGCGAACCTGCTTCACCCCGGATGGGGCTTTCTCAGCGAGCAGCCTGAACTCGCCCAGCGGTGCGCGGACGCGGGCATCACGTTCGTCGGCCCGTCAGTGCGCACTCTCGAGCTGTTCGGCGACAAGGTCCAGACCCGCGAGGTAGCCGGCAGCCTCGGCGTGCCCATGGTCACGAGCACCGGGCCCACCACCCTGGACGGTGCCGAGCGCCTTCTCGCGGATGCCGCGCCGGGCCACGGGATCATGCTCAAGGCCGTCGCCGGCGGCGGCGGCCGCGGCATCCGCGTGGTCAAGCAACCCGACCAGCTTGAGGCCGCCTTCCGCGACTGCGCTGCCGAAGCGGTCAACGCGTTCGGCGACGGCCGCCTGTTCGCCGAACTGTTCATCCCGAACAGCCGCCACATCGAGGTGCAGATCGTCGGCGACAACACAGGCGACGTCGCGGTGCTGGGCGACCGCGACTGCAGCGTCCAACGCAATTGGCAGAAACTTGTCGAGATCGCGCCTGCCCCCGGCCTGCCGGCGGAGATCCGCGACCAGCTGCACGACGCAGCTGCCGCTCTCGCGCGGGCGGTGGGCTTCACGGGAGTCGGCACGTTCGAGTTCCTCGTGGACGCTGATCCCGGCGCCGACGCGTGGTACTTCATGGAGGCGAACCCGCGATTGCAGGTCGAGCACACCGTGACGGAGGAGGTCACAGGCATCGACATCGTTCAGACTCAGTTCGGCATCGCCCGCGGCAAGACGCTGCGGGACCTGGGGCTCGTTGACTTCCCGCGGGCGCCTCGCGGCGTTGCGATCCAGTGCCGGGTCAACGCCGAGACGATCACGAGCCGCGGTGTGCTGCCGTCGTCGGGCACCATCTCCGAGCTGACGCTTCCCGAGGGTTCTGAGGTGCGCGTCGACACCGGGTTCGAGACGGGTGATGTCCTGTCGTCGCGCTACGACTCGCTGCTCGCGAAGATCATCGTGCACGAGCCCGCCGACGACCTCCCATCGGCCGTCGCCCGCGCCCGCGATGCAGTCGGCTCGCTGAAGGTTGTGGGCGTCGAGACCAGTCAAGACCTGCTGCTCGCCATCCTCGACGATCCGCGCCTGGCCGCGGCGGCGCTGACCACGCGCTTCCTTGAGCAGCACCTTACGCGGTCCGGCGCCGCCGAGGAGCGAGCGGCGTCGGTAGACGCCGACGGGCACGTGGCCGTGCTCGCCGAGACCGCCGGGATCGTCACGCACCTCGATGTCGCCGTCGGCGAACTCGTCGAGGCCGGTGATGATCTCGTGCGTGTCGAAGTGATGAAGATGCAGCACGGGTCGCTCGCGCCCGTTTCCGGCCGGGTCGTGGAGGTGCGAGTCGCCCCCGGCGACGAGTGCCTGCCCGGCGCGGTCCTGGTCGTCATCGACCCCGTAGACACGGGGGAGGCGCCGACGTCACGCCGCGCGGCCAAACCGACGGGGGACGGCATGGCCGTCGAACTGCGTGCGCTCTCGGACCGGCGCCGGCTGGCGCAGGATTCCGCCCGTCCCCAGGCGGTCGAGCGCGCGCACGCGCGCGGACTCCTCACTGTCCGGGAGAAGTTGACCGCGCTGGTGGACGAGGGTTCGTTCATAGAGCTGGGTCAACTCACAATTGCGGCGCGACTGTGGCGGGACACCGAGGAGGACCTCGCCCGCAGGACACCCGCCGACGGCGTCGTGACGGGAACCGGTGTGCTCGGCGCCGCCGAACACGCGCAAGCGCCGGGGCGCTGTGCGGTCATCGCGTATGACCCCTCCGTGCTCGCGGGAACACAGGGTCTGCTCGGGATGCAGAAAGTGGAGCGCCTGCTCGAGCTCGCTGAGCGCTCGCTGCTTCCCATCGCGCTGATAGCCGACGGCGGCGGCGGGCGCCCGGGTGACGAAGCGCCGGGCACCTCCGCCAACCCGCTGCGTGCTTTCCACCAGCTCGCCCGGATCTCCGGGCGCGTGCCCATCGCCGGGATGGCGTCGGGAGCATGCTTCGCCGGGAATGCGGCGTTGCTGGGCTGCAGTGACGTCATCATCGCGACGCGCGGTGCGAACATCGGGATGGGCGGACCCGTTGTCGTCGACGCCGCCCGCCTCGGTAGCTATACGGTCGCCGAGATCGGTCCCGCCCCCGTGCTGCACGACGCCGGCGTCGTCGACATCCTGGCCGACGACGACGCGGACGCTGTCGCGCGATTGCGTCGGGTGGTCGGGTACTTCCAGGGCGATCTTGCCAACTGGGAATGCGCCGATCAGGAGCTGCTGCGCTCGGCGCTTCCGACCGATCGCCTACGCGCCTACGACGTGCGCGATGTGCTCGAACTCATTGCCGACATCGGCAGCGTGCAGGAGCTGAAGGGCGGGTACGGGCCGAGCATGGTCACCGCCCTCGCGCGCATCGAAGGGATGCCGGTCGGCGTCATCGCCAATAACCCGAAGTCCAACGCGGGGGCCATCGACCAACCCGGCGCAGACAAGGCGGCGCGATTCGCGAGCCTGTGCGAAACGTTCGGACTGCCCGTCCTCTTCCTATGCGACACCCCGGGGTTCGCGGTCGGTCCCGAAGCGGAGGCTGCCGGCCAGTTGAGAGAACTCTCGAGTTTCCTGATATCCGGCTCGAAGTTGAGCGTGCCGTTCGCGACGGTCATCACGCGCAAGGCGTATGGTGTCGGCGCGGTCGCGATGTGCGGAGGGAGCTTCCGCGCGCCCTGGTCGACGATCGCCTGGCCGACGGCAGAGATCGGCAGCATGGCGCCCGAGGCGATCGTGCGGCTCTCGGCCTCTAAGGAGCTCGACGCGATTGCCGACGAGACGGAGCGCGCCGCCGAGTTCGACCGTCGCGTGCAGTCGGCGAAGGCGAAGACGGCTCCGCTCGGCGCGGCTGCGCGCTTCCGGGTCGATGACGTCATCGACCCGGCCGACACCCGCGCCCTCGTTGCGGCGGTGATCCGGCAGGGCCGGCGCGCAGCCGAGTCGTCGGCCGACGACCGTCGCTGAGCGCGGTCCGACCGCCGGCTCAAACCCCTTGCTTGTGGGGTCCTGAAGTCCCACGGACCCAAGCCTCACGGTGCCGACTGTTGGATCATTCCGAGGAGTCGCCTTGGGATGCCGACATGCAGCGGAGGCCGTGGTCCTCGACGAGCGTGCTGCTTGACAGGAAGCCCTAGATATCAGTCCGGCCGAGCGCGCCCGACGCCCGCAGCGCGTCGATCCGCTCCACGTCGTACCCGAGCGACCGCAGCAGCTCGTCCGCGTCCGCCCCGGCCGCGGGCGGATCGTCCGGCGCCGCGAGCGTCGTGCGGCCGAACCGGGGCGCCGG
>NZ_RRYE01000259.1 GCF_004010105.1 Microbacterium sp. CPCC 204701 | reverse complement strand
CGCATCACCAGCACGTCGTCGGTTCGTCCGCGCACGAGCCCGAGATCGTGCGAGATGAGGATGACGCACAGGCTGCGGGCGCGTTGCACCGCCCTGAGCAGATCGAGGATCTCGGCCTGGTTCGAGGCGTCCAGAGCGGTCGTCGGCTCGTCGGCGATGATCAGGTCGGGGTCGGCTGCGAGCGCCGCGGCGATGGCCACGCGCTGCCGCATCCCACCCGAGAGCTGGTGCGGGTAGGAGCGCGCGACGTGCGCGGGAAGCTTGACCTCGGCGAGCCTTTCGGCCACGGCCCGATCGCGCGATGTCCGTGACAGTCGGCGCGCCGCCGCGGCATCCAGCGTCCACCCGATCTGGTCGCCGCAGCGGTGCACGGGAGAAAGACTCGTGAACGGGTCTTGGAGCAGGAGCGTGACAGTGCGACCGCGCACGCCTCTCCACTCGGCGTCGCTCGTGTCGAGGCGGACGACGCGAGAGCCGATGCGCACCGAGCCCTCGGCGCGGAAGCCGCGCGGAAGCAGGCCGACGAGCGACTTGGCCGTGAGGGTCTTGCCCGACCCGGACTCGCCGATCACCGCGAGGGTGCGGCCGGGTTCGATCGCGGCGTCGAGCGGCGCGACCATCGGGCCGTCGTGCCCGATGACCGTCAGGCCCTCGATCCGCACGCCGTTCACAGCGCCTTCCCCACCTGTGAGAGCCGCTGGCCCGCCCAGTCGCCGACGAGGTTCACCGCCGACGCGACGACGATGATGAGCAGCGCGGGGACGACGACCGCCCACGGGTTGTCGAACATGATCGCGCGGTTGTCGATGAGCTGTCGGCCCCAATCGGCCGTCCCCGGCGGAACACCCACACCGAGGAACGACAGCGACGAGAACGCGACCAGCGCGAAGGCGACGTTGAGCATGGCGTTGGTGAGCACGAGAGTCGAGACGTTGGGCAGGATGTGCCGGAACATGACGCGCCAACGCGAGAGCGACAGCATCCGCGCCGCCTCGATGTACGGCCGCGCGGACTGCTCGAGCACGCCCGCGCGCACGATGCGGATGTCGGAGGGCGAGAACAGCAGGACCAGGAGGCCGACGGTCACCCAGTAGCCGCCGCCGAACACACCCGACACCACGATCGCCGCGAGCAGCACGGGCAGGGCCAGGAGCAGGTCGGTCCAGCGGCTGATCACGATGTCGAGCCAGCCGCGCTCGTAGCCGGCGAGCGTTCCGAGGACGATGCCCAGGCTCATCGACCCCACCGCGACGAACACCGGCCCGATGAGCGCGGAGGCGGCGCCGGCGACCGTCATCGCCCACACGTCGCGACCCAGTTCGTCGGTGCCGAGCGGATAGCCGGGGGTACCTGCGGGCAGCAGACCCGAGAGGATGTCCTGCCGCATCGCATCGGGGTACAACCAGCCGCCGAACACGACCGCGACTGCGGCGAGACCGAGCACGACGAACGCGAAGACGATGGTCCAGGGCACGCTCCTTCGCTTGGCGCGGGAGGGAGCGCTCAGCAAATCGATCGCGGCGGTCATGTGCGCGCCTCGTTCCGGCGGATGCGGGGATCGAGCAGGAAATAGGCGAGGTCGGCCAGCAGGGCGATGACGGCGATCGCCACGGCGACGAGGAGCGTGAGCGACTGCACGACCGCGATGTCTTTGAACAGCACGGAGTCCTGCAGCAGCGTCCCGAGACCCGGCAGCGCATAGGTCGTCTCGGCCAGCACGGTGCCGCCGACCAGGAAGGTGAGCACGAGGCTCGCGCCGGTCACGATCGGGATCGCCGCATTGCGCAGCGCGATGCGGCGCACCTGCGATTCGGGGATGCCGCGCGCACGGGCCGACGTGACGTAGTCCGTCTCGAACTCTCGGAGCATCGCCGTGCGCGTGAGCTTGACGACGATGGCGCCGAGGCCCAGGGCGAGGGTCACGGCGGGCAGCACGAGGTGCCGCAGCGTGTCGAGTCCGCCGGACCCCGCACCGTACACGGGAAAGACGCGGATGTAGTACGCGAACACGTAGAGCAGCAGCAGTCCGACGGCGAAGGTCGGGGCGCTGAGCCCCACGACCGCCAGGCTGTTCGCGGTGCGGTCGGCCCAGCCGCCGGCGCGCACGGCACTGTGCACTCCGAGCGGAACAGCGACGATCAGCGCGACCAGGAAGGCGAGGCCGCACAGCGCCATCGTGATGCCGACACGCTGACCGATCGCGTCGGCGACCGGCACCTGGAGCCGGATGGACTGGCCGAGGTCGCCGGTGACGAACCCGCCCAGCCACTTCAGGTACTGCAGCCACACCGGGTCGTCGAGGTTGTACTGCTCGCGGATCGCCGCGACCGCCTCCGGCGACGACGGCCGGTTGCCGAGCAGGTTCTTGACGATGTCGCCGGGCGCCAGGTGCATGAGCGAGAAGATCACGATCGACAGCACCAGCAGCACCGCGAGCATGCCGAGCACGCGCACCGTCAGCAGCCGGCCGACGGACCGGTACCGAGATGCGCGTGCTCGGACGGGGAGCTGCTGCGTCACTGGCCCATCCGGTACAGCTGGGTCGGCCACGACGAGATGAACGCGAACGAGCTGTAGTCGTTGAGCCCCAGGTCGTCCGCGAAGGCTGTCGCCGACTGGCCCCACCACAGCGGAACGTTGACCGCGTCCTCAGCCTGGAGCGTCTCGGCCTGGATCAGCAGATCCACTCGGGCGGCCGGGTCGGACTCCGCGCCGGCTTGCGCGAGCAGGTCCACGATCTCGGGGTTGTCGTACGCGGACGGGTTTCCGGCGCCCAAGAGATAGCTCGGCACCTCGGCCGGGTCTCCCAGCGTCGAGAAGTACCACATCAGGCCCACGCCGTGGTCGGACGAGGCATCCAGGCTGGCCAGCCATTCCTCGATCGGCACCTCGCGCACGTTGAGAGTGATGCCGATCTCGGCGAGGTTCTGCGCGAGCGCCTGCGCCGCCGTGCCGAGCTGAGGGCCGGTGTTGGGCGTCAGCAGCTCGGCCTCGAAGCCCTCGGGCACCGACGACTCGTCGAGGGCCGCCTGTGCGGCATCCAGGTCGAACTCCCACTGCGGGATCGCGGCGAGCGCCTCGCGTGCTTCCTCCGCGGTGTACACGTTGCCCAGCGACTCGGGCGTCATGATCGCGGTCGCCGCCTCGCCGTGGCCTCGCAAGAGGCGGTCGACGTAGGCGTCGCGATCTACCGCGTGGGCGAACGCCTGCCGCACCTTGGGATCGTCGAACGGCGCGATGCTGGTGTTGAAGTACAGGCCGACGTACGACAGGTCGTTGACGTAGTCCACTCGCATGGTGTCGAGGCCCTCCCACTGCTGCGACTGGGCGAGCGGGACGTTGAACGCGACATCCACGTCGCCCGACTGCGCGGCGAGGAGGCGCGTCGACTCGTCGGGCACGAAGTTGACGGTGATCTCTTTCACCTTCGGCAGCTCGCCCCACCACGTGTCGACGCGTTCGAAGGTCACGTGGGAGTCAGGTGCGAACTCGGTCACCCTGTACGGCCCCGAGCCGAGCAGCAGCGCGTCGGCGGTGCCGACCTTGCCGTCGTGCTCTTCCCAGAACGCCTTCGATGTGATGAACGCGGCGCCGCCCGTGCTCATGTTCGCGGCGAACGCCGCGTCGGGCTCGGTCAGAGTGATGGTGACCTCGCTGTCGCCGGTCTTCTCGATCGTGTCGACGTTCGTCAGGTAGTACGCGAGCCCGGGCGAGCTCGTCTCATCGCGCGCCTGCTCGAGGCTGAAGACGACGTCGTCGGCCGTGACCGGGGTTCCGTCGTGGAAGACCGCGTCGTCGCGCAGCTCGTACACGTACGTGATGTCGTCGGTCTGCTCCCACGATTCGGCGAGCCCCGGCTGAGTGCGCCCCTCCGCGTCGACCGAGACCAGGCCCTCTTGCGCGATCGAGGCGATGTAGTAGTTCAGGATGCCGGCCTCCTGGCCGACGTACAGGCTCGAGAGCGAGCCGGGCAGGGCCACCGTGATGTGGTCGATCTCGGCGCCCGAGTCGGGACCGGCGGTGGAGTCGGGGGCAGGGCCGGAGCAGGCTGCCAGCAGCAGCGCGCCTGCGGCGGCCACGGCGCCGGCTTTCGCCAGCCGGGCCGGGGACGGGATCGACATGATGGGACTCTCCTCGGGTGTGAGTGCTGCGGTGCGGAACCGGGCGCGGTGGCTTTCGCTGCGCCGGCGGGCGTCGAGGATGGCCTCGACTTCGGCGGGGATCGGACGGTGAGTGGCCAGCGTGCGGATCGCCGCCGCGACGGCGGGAATGGACGCCGCCTCGACGAGTGTCGCCGCCGACATGCGCCGCGTGAAGGATGGGGCGACGCCGAGGGCCCGAAGGCCTGCGGGAAGGGTGGCGCCGGCGAGGTCGGATTCGGCGACGAATGCCGTGCCCAGGCCGTGGGCGGCGAGCGCGATGGCGGCGTCGGGCCG